>JADJWV010000002.1:0-300000 GCA_016716185.1 Saprospiraceae bacterium
TCATAATTGTCCTTGAATTTTTGGAATAATTACACTGTCAAGAAATTTTCTACAATATCTGTCGCGGTTTATTGCCGAGTTGTTCAGCTAATCCGATAATAATTCCTTCCGTCCCAGGAGATGTAGCAAAGGCGATAAATGTTCTCATAATTAACTATTTCCTCCTACGAGTTCGGCACCGTGTTTTATTAGTCGTAATACTAGTTCGTCAATATTGTCAACGGCGAACATTACACGTAAATAACCGGTGAGTTTAAGGAGCAGTCCTATGGTCGGATATCGTGGCTGGGGTTAGAAACCGTGAAAGTTCAAACCAGCTGTGTCCGTCAGGTGTAACCATCATTGCAATCTCTACTGACTGATTTCCAAGTCCTGTTACTCGTCCTGCCCATTCACCCCCACCATTGCTCGTCCCTCAAGTTTTAATCCTAGCTCTTCGAAAAAGAAATGGCGTTGTCGAGGATTTTACTACGATGCCTACATTGTGCATTTGAAGTAATTTACTTTTTGTCATAATTTATTCTCTTTATTAAGTTTCTGTTTAAGTTGTCTTTTCTTGGCGTCTTGTCGTTAAAGTTGCCGCATAACGGTCAGCTGCTTACGCCGTGCCCGATTTAGTACCTAATATTTTGAATGAAAATATGAACCGAAGTGAGCAAGCACCCTGTTTGTGGTGGTTTTATTTTCTTTAAGGAACTATTCAGGAGTAATATTTGCTTGTTTAATATTGCTCTCAAAGTTCCTTCTGGCATAGACCTGTGATTTGGGATAGTGTTGTAATGATTTGTTTTGATGAATGCAAACTTCATGACTTCCTCTACCTGTCTGTGGAATTCAAAACTAAAACTCTTCAATCTCTTGACTATATACCTATACTAAAACCCAGCAAGTCTTCCCATTTATATTCCAACCACCAAAGGATAGTCAAAGGCATCACCAGTTTTTTGACTTGGTTTTGATCTTGTGTTTGAGATTCAAGTATTTTTAACAACATCCCTGGCGATTCCGAGCGTTTCGGTGACGGTTCTCCCTTGAGCTACCAAACCCTGAATATCATCGGAAGTGGCCAAGTAAAAAGCCCTCAGGTAACTTTTCTATATGAATTTGTATTGTGCCTTCCATTTTAATTACTTAGTTATGCAAATATAGCTTTTTTTCTTTCAGTCATGTTCCGTTTAATAAGTGACCACTAACGATTAGCAACAACCCGAAGTTGGCGATTTCGTGGACGAAATCTGTCTTTCACCACTGAACTTGAGATGAAGTACATAGCTTCATTTAACCACTGAACCGCCAATTTCTTGTTGGTGCTGTTAAATTAGGCTTTTCTGTCTGTCGTTGAAGTTGTTTAGTCTTACTAATAACGAGTACCAATTGTTTCTAAAGGCATGGACTCTTGAATAAGAGCCAAATCAGCTTTAGTTAGTTCAACATTAAAGGCACCTAAATTCTCTTCGAGACGTTGAACTTTTCTTGTTCCTGGAATAGCCACAATTTCATCGTTTTTACTTAGCACCCATGAAAGAGCAACTTGTGCTTTGGAAACTTTTTGTCTTGTGCAATTTGCTCTACAACCCCCACAAATTTTAGATTTTCCTTTATCGCTCCGTCTGTAAATCGAGGAAGTGTAAGACGCCAATCACTTGCTTCTAAATCTGCTCGACTTTTGATTGCCCCTGTTAAGAACCCTCGCCCAAGTGGACTATAAGCTACAAAGGTGATTCCGAGTTCTTGACATACATCCAAAATTTCTTCCTCTGGTTCTTTGCTCCACAAGGAATATTCATTTTGCACAGCAGTAAGCGGGTGAACTGCATGTGCTCTTCGAATCATTTCTGCATTCGCTTCGCAAATGCCCAATTGTTTTATTTTGCCTTGTTTAACTAAGTCACTCATGGTTCCAACAATTTCTTCAATTTCTACTTTCGGGTCTTGACGATGCATATAATACAAATCAATTGTGTCGAGTTCCAAATTTTGGAGACTTTGTTCACATGCTTGTCTTATGTATTCGGGTTTACCATTTAGTCCAAGAAATTCACCTTTAGGTCCTCGCATAACAGCAAACTTGGTCGCTAAAATTACTTCACTCCACCGTCCTTTGAATGCTTTTCCTAGTAGTCGTTCATTTGCCCCCCAACCATACATGTCGGCTGTATCGAAAAAATTCACTCCTAAGTCAATGGCTTTATGCAATGTATTGATGGATTCCTGTTCGCTAAAAGAACCATAAAACTCAGACATGCCCATGCAACCAAGTCCAATTCTGTTAACTGTTAGATTACTGTGTCCTAATGTTGTTGTTTGCTTCATTGTTTCTATGTTTTAAAATTATTGTCTGTTGTTTTTTATGTCGGATAAGTAATACATGTTCGTCTTTAAGCTTACCGCTGTTATGCTTTCGTTTTTACTATTCATTTTGGAAGTAGTTCTTTATTCTATTCATGTCGCTCTCAGATTTTCTGTTCCTAATTTCTTACAAATGTAAATTGCTAAGAAAACAAATCCTGTGCTTAATACGGCAACAATTAATTCTTTGTCAAATTCGGAACATAAATTATTTAAAAAGTGAAATATCATTACGGGTAACATCATCCCTTTGCTCGAATTATAAATGGAAGTCAGGATTATTGCTCCAACAAAAATTCCAAAGAAGAAACCTATTGAAATTCCCAAAGAAAAATCAAACCTGTAAAAGAAAAACGGAATGTGCCACAAAGCCCAAATAACTGTCAAGAGAATAGTTGCCTTCCATGCTGTATATTTTTCCTGCAAATGGGGAAGTAAAAATCCTCTCCATCCAATTTCTTCGAAAATTGAATAGGTCAACAGGGGTAGTAACCATACTATAATTTCATTTTCAGTATTCCAATTCAGATTGGCAAAGTTCCCAAAGCTATATCCTGTAGATTTTATAAGTGGATAAATTAGAAGTCCAAGTCCAAAAAACGCAAGAGGCAAAACAACGAATAAAATCGTTTTTTTGTCTAACACTTGTAATCCTATTTTTTCTACTAATTTTTTGACTCCCGTTTTCCCATAAAATGAATATGTGGCTATCCAAGCTGCAATTGTGGGCCCAATAGCTGCAAAGGAATGATAGAGATTAAGTTGATAATTGGTTAAGTCCCCCTTTTTAAATAGTAAGTATATGCCAAATGCAATAATCCAGCTTATGCCATAGGCAATACTTGTATAGATAATTATTTTCTTAACTATACCAATATCTTTTTTCGATTCAACATTTATATTCATAGGAGGCATTTACTATTCTTAGACGTTTTTTGTTCCAAATTTCCATCCAATAGCCAAAACAACAATTGAAATAGTAGTTGTAATTTCAATAATACTGCAAAACAAATAGTATTTAATTGGCGAACCAACAAATAAGGTAGCTGTTTGAACAATCGTCATAATAGTACCTGCAATGATATTTGTCAAGCGGTTAGACTTGTAATTTAAAACCCTTGAAAGCAAAACCATTCCGATAGGAAATTGCATGAGAATAGCGGATGACAGTAAAAAATTATCGTTCATTTCCATCCCGTTCACTGTTCCTGAAAGATATTGGTTCAATAAGTTGGAATCCATTAATCCCATCACATCGCAAAAGAGATAATTCAGGGTAGCAAAAACCCAAAGGGTTGAGAATAAAGTTTTTTTGTCCATAGCTATCATTTCATTGTTACTCATTTCTGAATGCAGGTCGGATGCCGAAAACAAGTAAATAACCTATCATCCAGAATTCTCCCACCGTTGCAGGGATAACCAGCATAGTAGTATAAGAGTTTTGAATACCTGAGGTTTTTAGAAAAGTCTGTAACAGGTATGCTATTCCACCTATAATCAATATCCGTCCTAACCAAATAGGCATTCTATGAGAACTAACAACAATATATCCCATTGGAATAAGCCAAAGCCCAAAGTAAAGTCCACCAATCGACCATGAGTTTGAAATAATATTTGTGAGTAGTTCTATCAAAGGGAACTTCTCCTGAAGATTTAGGGTAGAAGAATTTGCAATCGCAAGCGCAGAACTCATTGAGATTGCACTGACCATTATTACAACCGAATTAACTGTTCACCAAATGCCAAGGGTGTTAGCGACCCACTTATTAATGCCACCAAACAGCTTATAAAACCACACTGCAGCAAGAGCCTGAGATACAATTATGACCAACTCAAACGCAAGACTTAATCTTGCGATTGAACTCAGTTCAATCAAATTATTTAGCGTTTTCTGAGATTCACCTATATCAAAAACCCTGGAGTGGAGAACCATAAATCCAACAATTCCGGAAATAGCCAGTATCAAATACCACACTCCTGTTAGTCTTGCGGTCTTAATTAATTGTCTTTGTTCTATACTCATTTTTTCTGTATTATAAATTTTTTCAATTTAAAATGCCGTATTGGCAACAGATTTATTTCGTCTTCACTGTTTGATAATCATTCCAGTTTTTCGTGTTCCATTATTGCTCCTTACTTTATAAAAATAGATACTACGTGGCAAATGTTCCGTATTTATTGTGGCGTAGTTTGTAAATATTTGATCTGAAACACACTTTCCCATTAAATCATAAAGAGTAACCCTTGTTTGTATGTTGTTAAAGAATTGGAATGTAAGATGATCGTAAAAAGGATTCGGAAACACGTTCGAATTTTCAGCAACATTCGGCTTGTCAACACTTGTAATAATTAAATCGCAGTCCTGTTGCCAGGCTGTATTCCAATTGTAATACTGGTTTTTGTAATGTCCTAGAATTGTATCTTCATAACATCTCAAAGGCCCACCATAGGTGTGATGAGCAATTGGAAACATTCCATATATATTTCCGATTCCTTCGATTACAAATCCAGAAAATCCTATAATCAGATCAAAAACAGAATAATTAAATCGTTTTAACTGCTTTCCATTAATAGTAATTGTGTCCACTGCTAATACTTTCACCACAACAGGATGTTTGACTGCACCGAAAGTACAATTCAAAACGAATGAATCATTTTGCTTGGCGTTAAAGTCATATATTAGGCACCAGTCATTGTTTTTATAAAAATAGACTTTATTGCTGTCTGAATAGGTGAATTCTTGGTAGGTGATAGAAGAACCAGGTCCGCTATTTTCGATCACAGTTAAGATCTTACAACTTTGGCCATTTATCGATGTATCTGAAATGGACTCAAAAGTTTTGAATGTTGTATAATTTGGATTGATTGTACTTTGGGTGTAAGTCCACTTTGCACCAATTGGAGCCCATGTTTGAGCAAACGTTTGCGTCGACAATAATAGAAAAAGTAAAAGTGTCTTCATGGTAGATAAAATAAGACATATTAGATACCTGTTGTTTTGAGTTAAATTTGCTGCCGTGTTGGCAGCCGTAATTTCTAACCCACAAAGATAGGAGTGGCGTGGATAATTCTCCATGTATGTTGATGCTTTTCCAATTCACTTATGACTTCATAATATTTTTCAAACCTATCTGTAGCCCGCTTAAAACATGATAGTGTTAAGCTGGACACTGTTATAAGGTTAAAAATAATATTCTCATATAGCAATTTATCTATAGCTGCCAACTGTTTGCGGCTTTGCGTTCGGGCGGGTTTTGGAACACAAAACTTTCAACCAGCACTGAACCTGTATAGAAGTACATAGCTTCAAGTTTGTATGTCACTCTGCCTGTCGCAAAACCCGTGTTAGCGGTTCGGCTTGAAATTGTCATAGCCATTGCCCTTTCATTTTTTAATTTCTTCAACCAATAAATTTGCTATTTCTTCTCTTAACTCTTTAAAAAATTATCGGTCTTTTTATTAGAAAGCAAACACAAAAAGATATTGGTATCATCATACCACCTGATATACGTATGAGCACCCCAATTTCGTCCTGAATGTGCCCTGAATTTTCCGAGACGATCTTCCGTAAAAAACCATCCGAAACCATAATTCCAGTTTTCGGTATTGCTGGCTTCAGAAAATTCGTGGGACTGTACAAAATACTTTGCCCAATGTTCTGGATTTCTGCAAACGGTTTGGTAATAGGCAATTAAATCTTTTCCTGAAACATACATTCCCGCTTCACCTGAGCTAAAGGCATTAAAAATGACCGGGTTTAAAGAATCATCGTATCCATATAATTTCATACTACACTCAGGAAGATAACACGCTTGTGTCATACCCAATGGAACAAGAACATTTTTATGGCAATAATCTTGAAAAGACATCTTTGTAACCTGCTCTACGATTTCTGAAAGCAACAGATATCCCGAATTACTATATCCCCATCTGCTTCCGGGTGCAAATACTGTGGTATCGAGTTTGGACAACATTGTTATTGCTTCCTGCTTGTTTACCGTATCGTGTCTCGTTGTCAAAGAATAAAAGTCGTGGATGCCATTGGTATGATTTGCCAATTGTTTTATGGTTACCTTTTGCAACGCAGGTTTTAGCTTGGGAAAATATTTTCCTATGGAATCTTCCTGATGAATTACTCCTTTTTCAATCAACTGTAATATGGCAAGACCTGTAAACTGTTTAGCTACCGAAGCAAGGTCAAACCTGTCGTTCAATGAAATTCTATCTTTTTTTGTTGTCGGGTCTTTGTAGCCATACTCAAACGTTAATAGGCTGTCTGCTCCAAAACCTACGATAATTATTCCATTGTACCCGCCCAAATTGTCGTACTTATGAACGATGCTGTCGATCTTATTGCCTATTGTCTGGCCGTTGCAAATGCTGGCAGAAATAAATAGATGTAGTATGAAAAATATCTGTTTCAGCTTGATGTATTTTCTGTCTTTGTGGGTCGTACTAAGCTGACCGCTAACGGTTTTGACGATGCGCCGTGGCTGAACCTTTTGCGGGTTGGCATTGTACGGGTCGTGGTGCATAGCCTGTGTTGTCGGGATTTTTGTTACTCTACGACTTTCTTAGTTACTAATGATTGATAGTAATTCTTGATTCTCGGAGAGAGCAATATAATAATCCACAGTCCAGGAAGCACCACAGTCCAGACTGGGCGCCAAGCACTTCTGAAAAGATATGGATTATCCTCATACCCTCCGCTCCAGGTCGCTATATCAACAAGGTGAATAATTATAAAGACTGCCAAAAGTAGTATGTTGCTATATTGAGGTGCGAGCTTCCTATTTATCCCATGAACAGTTACCATTGGACCAAATGTTACAATCACGCAGTACCCATAAACCATGCCCATGTTCCAGCCTGTTATTGGAATAATTGACTCTTCAACTCTAATTGGAAATAAAAGTTGAATGACTAAACTCAGAACTGTAACACAGACACAAAACACAGCAAAGAACTTAAGTTCGAGCGGGGCAAGGGAGTAGTTCTTTAAAAATGTCTTTAACCAGAGATTTAGTTTACTGTTCATAAGAAATCGTTAAATATCCGACAACGGATTTGGCACGGACGCTGCACCGCCAAACCATTGTTAACCAAAAGTAAGAAATTAATTTTTACTACCGGAAAAAATTATCCCTGATGAATAGGGAGAGAATGATTTTTGATGCTTAGTGGTGTGGCGTCTATTCCGTGTTAGTGACAGCACATTTATTTGGGGATGGAGTGTCCAACCAAGGTATCTAAATTGGAATCCTTAATAAGCTTATAAAATTTATTATTTGAACTAACTTTTAACTTTCCTCTTTCAATTATCTGGATAATAGCATCGATTATAAGTTTTTTCTGCTCTAGATTTAATTCTTTATTTTCTAATAGCATTACTAAATATTGTACGGTTCTATCTGAACCGCTCGTTCTTAAAAATCCCAGCATTCGAGAAAATATATCTTGATGCAAATAGTTAGAAATTCTATTCAATATTTCATTTTCAATTTCATCGCTTGAATCAAAAAGAGAACGTATTATATGGTCTCTAATTTCAAGAGAATGTGAGGTATCATCAAGATATATAAAATATTCTTTTTGTAATCTGTTTCTGTTATCTCTTAGAAATTCGCTTTCGACTTCAATACAGGGATAGGAATTATAATAATCATGTCTTTTATTTTGTTTGGAAATAAATCTATTAATTACATAAGTGAATGAATCCTGTAATGAATGAATTGAATTGAGTCTAAATTCAGTTTTTAAATTCATTCTTTCTATTCTTATGGGAAGATTTCTTAGATACCATGAAGGATTTTGCGTAGTAAATTGCGAATAATTAGAAGATCTTCTTTTATCCTTTAGAATTTCAGACCAAATTACATTGGCGCAATTGCAACTATTAAACTCTTCTTTAGTGATATTATCTAATTTTACCGATAACTCTTCAAGTTTTGCATCTATCATTGTCAGATTGAACTTCTCATGGAATGCCAAGGACTTTAGCCTTTTGCATTGATAGGAATAAGAAGTCTGATACTTAATAATCAAACCAACAATGCCTAAAACAATAATTAAGATTAGAAAATATCTATACATGGTGTTGACGCTAACAGTTCCCGGGGAAGGGGAGTGCGGTTTTGAAGTCTAGGTTAAGTTAGGAAATGTGTTTGCAAATTTACGAAAATTTCCTCACGGAGAAAGTTGTAGCACTACCTTTACTCATTGTTAGTGGCTGGCAATCTTGTGGATTAGTCAATTCTCAATATTTTCAGGTATTCTGTCCAAGGGCCAACTTCATTTTTGTATTGCTTTGCTAATACCCTTGAAATTTGGGCAATGTGGTTCAGGTCGTGAACTACCCAAGTCGATAGTAATTGCGATAGCGTTACCGTTCCAAATGCAGGATGAATTGCTGTTTTTTCCAGGTCCGTGAACGTTATTCTGGTTTGCATCAATCTATCGATATTTTTAGCTCTAAGCACTGAGAATTCTGAAAGCAACTGCTGAATATTTTGGTCTTTACTATTCTGAAACTGTGCAAATCTGTCAAACGGCTCAAATACTCTTTCGTTTGAAGTACTAAGTATTATTTCCATTCTTGGTATCCAATCCGTTTTTTCTCCATGAATTAAATGTCCAACTATGTCATAGGCACTCCATGTGTTATCTCCTTCTGTTACAAATACCCACTCCTCTGACAATCCTGAAAGCATGCTCTCAACCGTTTTCGGCGTTTGAGTTAAAATTTCTATTGCTTTATTCAGTTCAAATATCATATTAATCTAATCGTAGTTCATTATTTCTGTTTCTTAAATCCAAACCTCCTTCAAGAATAGATTTTAAATTAAGTAAATAAAAAGTCCATCCCGTTTTACAGCCAAGATGCCATGAAACTTTTGCCTCCTCGTTTGTGGGAATTTGGGTTTGAATGAGTTCAATTATTGTAAGGTTATTTTCTGACAGAATTTTAATACTTACGATTCCTGCATTTCCAAATCTGAAACGGATAAACTCATCAGCTTCTGCACTTAAGATTTCACCCGTTTCAAAAACTGAATCGGGATATCCGTACCACATCCATCTGTATGTATCTGTGGGCTGAATGACCTCTTGCTCCTTGCGTTTTATGCCGGAAGAACTCATAAATATGGCCTCTCTGAGAAACCAAGTTTCAAATCCAGCCTGCGTTGATAGGAGTTTTTCAATTTGTTTTACTGAAGCATTTGTTGGCTGTTTTACAGTAAATTTACTCCAGTCATAATTATTGTCCATATTCGTGAAATTTAATTATCAAAGTAAAATTTTGAAGAAAGTTTTTTTACAAGCACTTTGGTGGTTAAATCAGATATTTTAAATTCTTTTTAGAAGATAACTGTTTATATCCTCCTCCCAATCGCTCAGGTTGCTCTTATACATAGCTTCCAGAAAGTGCTTGTTCAGTTGATTACCCAGTTCATTTAATCCAATAAATGTGTAAGTGACAGTGGCTATTGTTTTACTGTCTGCTATTGGTTTACAGTTTATTGTAATTGTCCAATATCGATTTTCGGAAGAAACCAGATACTGAATTAAAAAATTATCTTGGGCAAACTTTGAAACTCGCCAAATAAGTTCCTTTTCACCATGACCGTGACCGTGTGTTTTGAATGTCGTCCCTTCTTCAATGATTTCCGTTGTTGGATAAATTAAGGTTGGATTCCATCCCTTTGCCCATTTCCGTTCTTCAAATGCACCGAATAGCGGGAAGACAGTTATTATTTTGTCATTTACAATTATAGTTGCCGTTTGTGATATCTTTTCAGCTTTAAAAGTTGTGTCGTCCCTTGTTTGAACCTTGTTTCCACAGGCTGTAATAATTAATGAAGTGATGATAAAAATGCAGGTAAATTTCATATCATATTGCGATTAAAATTTACTACAAAGAAACGAGCAACAACAATAGGCGATTTATCGAAAATTGGGAATTTGCGATGGGACAATATGAAATTTCCGTTTAAATAAATTACTAAACGAACCTACGCTTTCAAAGTCGAGGGCAAAGCAGACCTCACTTACAGAATAGTCTTTACTATGAAGAAGTTCAAATGCTTTTTGAAGTTTTATTTGAGTATAATATTGATGTGGAGTAGTTCCAGTGATACTTTTGAAATGGCTGAGAAAATGAAACTTGTTCATACAAACTAATTCAGCTATTTTATCTAATGTTTTCTTTTCATAAATTGAATCGTTCATTATTTCAATGGATTGAAAAATACGACTGTAAATTTCTTCTCTGGTTGTTCGTTTGACAGCTTGAATATTATTCATTTTTGTTTGTGTACAGCAAATTTGAACCGCAATGTCTATAGCCAATTCTGTAAGGTGATTATTTATGTTGTCTTTTGATTGTTCTGCTTTAGTAAGCAAAGATATTTTGCTCATTATAGCCATATCAAGAGCGAAAGGCACAGTTGGAACGGTAATCTCAGTATTGGTTATTTGAGGAACGCTTAAAAGCTGCTCGTTTGATTGTAATAAATAGCTAAAACAGTCATTGATAAATTGAGGCTTAAACAATATGAACAGCGTTTGAATGGGCTTGCTTTCACTAAAATCTATTTCCAAATTATCGTTGTGGTTCAGAAAATAGAAACGCTTGTCTGAAACTTCTATTTTTCTTTTATTGGCAACATAGCGACCTGTATTTAGAAAATTGGCTATGAATAAATAGGGTGTCTTATGTTCAGGGTAATAATATTTCGTCTTTGAGTTCGCCAATATTACTATGTTGTCCTCCAGTTCCGGAGGTTCGGTTGTAAATGTCTCTATGTCTGGTAATTTTGTTGAAATCATCTTTATTGAAAAATGTTTGTCCTTGCTTGCCACTATCTCAAAGGAATGTTAATGATTTTATGATAAAAATACAAAATCCGAATTAATTATGCAAAAAATCATCAACATTTCAAGTTGTCTCGCTCAAAGTTTATACCATTATTAAATACCCAATTATAAGAGCGGGAGAGCCCGGGGTTACATTTATGGGAAACCCGTTGTATAGAGCCGGGCTTATCTGGTTGCACTCTATTTATAAACGAGATCGTCCTAAAAATTCAAAAGTAGATCAAGATGGTCATATCCTAAACTCAAATCTAGCGAAAAAAAACTCTTTGGGCTATCCTCTTCCCTGCTCGACATCTCCATAGATTTACTTACTTGCTTGGCTTCCTGGGCGAAACTAACGCAGATTTCGTTCAACAGCGTTTTCATTGTTCTTAATGCATACGCAACGAAAACTTGGTTGTTGGCAGCCGCATTTATTTCATGTTCTTTATTTTTTCATTAATTTTATCAACAAAGTCATGATATTTCGAAGGAATATTTCGTTTCATTTGATCTATAAGCCAAAATTTTCTAATTCCATTAAAATTGTATTCAAAATAAAGTCCTCCCCAATCACCAGCATCTGGTTGCCCAACTACGTTTTTTAATTCATTTAACAAATCTTGTGGAAAACTATTTATTAGGTCTTTAGTTTCCAAAAAATTTTGATCGGACAATTGAATATAAATGCCTTCATAATATTGATTACTACTTGGATACTCATCTTTGATATCTTCATAAAGATTTTTATTATCCACTCGGTAAATTTCGATACAACCCTCGCCTTCACATTCCCCATAAAAATGACCGAATATAAAGTAATCCGTATTCTCTGTTTCGGTACAGTCCTTTCTGCAAGAAACACATAGTAGCGTAGAAAAGCAAAGAGATATTAAATACCATTTCATCCTTTGTAAATTTAAATCTAATATAGTTAATAAAGCTATATAATTTGTTTATTTATATGGCTGGCAACGGTTGGGCAAAGACGCTGCACCGCCAAACCATTGGTATCCAAAAGTAAGAAATTAATATTTCATTACCGGAAAAAATTATCCCGATGAATCGGGATAGAATGATTTTTGAGGCTTAGTGGTGTGGCGTCTATTCCGTGTTAGCGACAGCACATTTATTTGGGGCTGGAGTGTCCAACCAAAGTATCTAAATTGGAATCCTTAATAAGCTTATAAAATTTATTATTTGTACTAACTTTTACCTTTCCTCCTTCAATTATCTGGATAATAGCATCGATTATAAGTTTTTTCTGCTCTAGATTTAATTCTTTATTTTCTAATAGCATTACTAAATATTGTACGGTTCTATCTGAACCGCTCGTTCTTAAAAATCCTAGCATTCGAGAAAATATATCTTGATGCAAATAGTTAGAAATTCTATTCAATATTTCATTTTCAATTTCATCGCTTGAATCAAAAAGAGAACGTATTATATGGTCTCTAATTTCAAAAGAATGTGAGGTATCATCAAGATATATAAAATATTCTTTTTGTAATCTGTTTCTGTTATCTCTTAGAAATTCGCTTTCGACTTCAATACAGGGATAGGAATTATAATAATCATGTCTTTTATTTTGTTTGGAAATAAATCTATTAATTACATAAGTGAATGAATCCTGTAATGAATGAATTGAATTGAGTCTAAATTCAGTTTTTAAATTCATTCTTTCTATTCTTATGGGAAGATTTCTTAGATACCATGAAGGATCTTGCGTAGTAAATTGCGAATAATTAGAAAATCTTCTTTTATCCTTTTGAAATTCAGACCAAATTACATTGGCGCAATTGCAACTATTAAACTCTTCTTTAGTGATATTATCTAATTTTACCGATAACTCTTCAAGTTTTGCATCTATCATTGTCAGATTGAACTTCTCATGGAATGCCAAGGACTTTAGCCTTTTGCATTGATAGGAATAAGAAGTCTGATACTTAATAATTAAACCAACAATGCCTAAAACAATAATTAAGATTAGAAAATATCTATACATGGTGTTGTCGCTAACGTTTTGCGTGTTACCGCAGTTGGCGATTTCCGAGCGTTTCACTGTCAACCTGCACAAAAGTTTTATAGTAGCACTCAGCTTCAATTTTGCACGTCTCCGCCAATTGAGGCACCACGATGTTACCAGTAGGCCTTCTGTCTTTCCAACGTTGGAAACCATTGTCATTGTTGAGTTTCACTGTCTTTGTCGTGACGGTCTGTGCGGTTGTGTATTTTTTATTTTCAGAAGGGGAGGAGATTTTTTTTAATTCAATTTTGTCTGCGTGGGAAAGGTGGAAGCTCTTTTGCAAGCTTTAGTCTGTGCTTGGGCTTGTGCGGCTTGCAAATGTGCTTACATCTGTGCGTTGGCTATTTACTATTAACTTCATTCCAGAATTTTGACAGTTTATTGCTTTCTACTACACCGTCATACTTTAATAGTTCTTCAATAGGAACAACCAATCTCCATGCTTTTGATTGCGCTTGTCTTGTATGTTTGTTTTCAATTGTTTCAATAATTCCATAGTTATGTGCCAATGGAATAATTTCGTCAACTACGATGCTTGAATTTATACCAAAATGCTTTTCGTCAACAATACTCTTTTCATATTGAATTGTCATCTTATTGAACTTGAGTAAAAAGCGATTAAGTGTTTTCTTGAACTCACTCTTTTCTTCTAATAAGTCCTTCGTTGTTCCTTCTGGCTCAGGCTGTTCTTCTTGAACTTTAATACCACTTAGAATTAGTAACTCTTTTATTCTTTCAGGTGAATAAGCTACTTCTTTCACATCACCATCATGAAGCAACACTATTGAAATTACTTGATAATCTTTAAGCGATACATTTTTAAAGCAGTTGGAAGATGTAATTTCAATTTTAACTTCATTGAATGAACAATTTATAAAATGCACATTTTCAAGACATGTGTCCCTTAGGCTGATGTTTATGAAAGTTCCATTTTCAAAAGTTATATTTTTTAGATTTTTGTTTTCAAAAACCAAGCTTGTGTAAGTGACATTGGAATCAAAGGTTATTGATTCTTCAAAAGGAATTTTATCAATCATGAAAGGAAATAAAGTTCCAATATTCATTTGCAGATAAGTTGGTTTGTATTCCTCATCTATCAAGTGTTTGAAAATTTGAATTATCGTATGAATATGTGTTTGTAAATCCTTAACATAATTGAAGCAATACATACCAACCGAATCGGGCAGTTGGTCTATGTATAAAAATTGTTTTAATCTGTAGAAGTTTGAGTTATTGGGTGCTGTCTCAATTAATTCAGCTAAGGAACGGGCAAGAAAGTAATTTTTAAATTCTTCGTGGTCAAATTTTCTTGCGTCAAATTTGGATTCATTTACTGGAATCAAAAAAGCATGCGATTTTACCATGTTCATTACGACAGGTCTAATTGTTTCATCAATTCCCCAAACGCTTAAAAGTATTGCAGCATAGTGTTCAATTTCTTCTACTGTTACATAGTCTCGCTTTGATTCCCACATGGCATTGGCAACTTCTGAAAGGAACCTAATATGTTGGTCAAAACTTAAATATGGTTTTCCTGTTTTGCTATCCCTTTCTTTCCATTTATCAACTTCTCTCATTGTAAAGGCTTCCACAATTTGAGAAACGCCTTGTTCAGGTCTGCTTGTCTTTGAGAAGAATAACGGAATAAGTTCTTTGTCACCTTCAATGGCAGTAGCAAGTTTAGTGAGAAGAAAGGGTCTTGTTAATATTGGGTGATTTTCATCGTGCAATTCAGCTACAACACAGTCGTATATTTTTTCAGATTCATCAAACGCACAATTATTAAAATATTCAACAACTTCTTTCTTTGTCCAATCTTTCAATTTCAATTCATTAAAAATAATGTCATGAGGAACATTGCTTTTAAGTAATGATGTTCTTTTCAAATAATCATGTGTGTCGAAAAATGTTCTTCTTGACGCTGCAATCAATGTCCCTTGACCTTGCATTTCGTTGATGAAATTTGCAAGAGAAGAAACGGCATTCATGCCACCAATTTCTGCTGCTAATTCGTCAAATCCATCAATTGCAAGAATGATATATCGCTTTTGAATTAAGTTGATAACGGATGAATAATATAAACCTGGCAGTCTCAATTCTCCTAAGTCAAACATGATCGCTTCAGGTAACCTTACCAAATCACGACCTTGTAAGTCAATATGCCAAAAGAGATAAGAAGATTGATTCTTTAAATAGCGGTCTGCTTGTAAATATTGATACTGCTTTAATAATGCACTTTTTCCATGGCCAGCATCTGCTGTTATGAAACTAATTTTCGAACCAAATTCTAAAAAATTATCGCACTCTTGACTTAATAAAGTTAAAGCCGTATTTCGTGTTGCCGTATGAACTGATTTCAAAATGGCTGGACTATCAACAAAAGCATCAATAGTTTTTCGCTTTTCAATAATTTTCCTTGCGAACAGTTCAAGGTTTGCAAGTTTCTTTGCAATAAATGTTCTATATGCAAATTGTTCCCCTTGATAGGTTACGATTCTATTCCCATCTTGATTGGTTGTAATTTGGCAAGTTTGCAAGCTTCCATTCTTATAAAAAATGATGTCACCATTCGATTCAAATAATACATCCGAATCGTCATCTGCAAACGCTAGAATATCGTTTTTTATATCTTCTCTTGTCATGATACTAATGCTGTTTTAATGTTGAATGGCTGCATGAAAGCAGATACAAAATCATTTACCTGTTCATTCTTTATGCCTAAAATTATAGATTGAATATTCTCTTTTTTATTAATTGAAGCTAATGCCAATGAAGGGAGATGGTCTTGGTCGTCTGATATTACCAAAACTCCAATTATCGTCTCGTCTTCTGATGTAGAAATTACATCACATGCTATTAATGTGTCCACCATTTTCTGTTCAGCACCTTTGAAAATATTCTTGTGTAAATTTTCACAGCCATCAACACCACACTTTCTCTCTTTGCTATCGGTAAACTTATATAGCAAGTATTTTGGGCATGTTGTTTTGTTGTCTTTACATAAGTCATCTGCACATTCATGGTTTATTCGAATCCGTTTAACTCCTTGTGTTTCCTTGTAAGTGTAGCCCCAGATAAACTCTGGCTTAATGTGTAATGAAGTGGCTAATTCTATTGAGCCATTTAAAATTCCTTTTGAGGAAACTTTTGGAAAAACATTTACTTGGCTAAGTAACTGCTGAACTTCCGATGCAACTTTCGTAAATGAAGTTTCTTTATACCAACCCCCATACAGTCTTATTTGAACAGAATTGAAATCAGAAAATTCAGTTTCACATAAACGAACCATTTCTTTAAATGAAAGCTCCATTTGTTCGGGACTGAGTTTTGAAACATCAGAACCGAAATAATTATCATAATCTATGAGTATAACTACTGTTTTCAAACCTGAACTGCTTTTTGATTTTTATTAATACTCAACTCCCCCCTAAACGCTTTTTTGCTCAAACTGCCATACAAATTCTCCAACTCTTGCAAACTTTGTTGGTATTGGGTTTTGAGGGCTTCTGTTTTTTCTACGATTTGGGCAAATTGGGTTTGGAGTTCGATGGGGGGAATTAAGATCTTAATTCCTTGTAATTCTTGTGCATTAATGTTTGCCATGCCAACAATGCTTTTACACATTCCCAACAGTGTTTGTTTACCATGTATAGAATTTAAATAGCCCCATAAAAACCAAGGATTGGCTTTTTCATTTGTTCTTATTCTAATTAAATATCCAGCAATTATCATTTCTGAATCTTCATTGAATACTCCCGTTTTCCCAACTAGTTCTTTTGAATTTGTTCGATTGAAGAGTAAATCACCTTTTCTCACTACATATTTTTCTTTTTCTTTCTGGTCAACAATATTGATGTATTTCAACTTTGAATAATCCATGTAACCATCTGGAGTTATATTATTCATCCTAAGGTATGGATATAAACCTTCTTCTTCGGCTGGACTACTTGTTCCATATTTTACTTCTGAAACAACATCTCTTATTGTGCCTTTCTGGAATTTATTCTTATTTGTTGATGCATCCCCAAACATCTCCAAAAACGTGCTTTTCAAAAAATCATCCAGCAGGCGGATGCTTTCTTTGCGTTGGGCTATCAGGTTTTCGGCATTGCTGAGGATGTTGGCTATGTGGAGTTGGTCGGGAAGTGAAGGAAGAGGAATAGAGAAATCCGTCAGGTTATTTAATCTTATGTAATTAGTCGCAGAACCAAATTGCTTATTGTGTAAACTCTTTTTCCATTCAGCTTTGAAATAAGCATAAATGTAATTCGGGTCAGCTTTGAAATTTTGAACTACATAGGTTCGTTGATACGCTTCAAATTTTCCATCATAGAAAAAAACTTCACCAACGTTTGCACCATTTCCGGGTAATATAATTGCAGGACCTTCAAATGAATAGGTTGGCGACTTAAATTGTCCGTATGCACAAGTATAAAACACATACTCGCCATCAGGGGTTGAATGATTTACATCATACTTCCCTGTTTTAATAGTTGCAATATTTCCAAGTTTTTCAAACTTCATTACATCAACTCTTTTAATTCCGCCAATCCTTTTTGAATTTCCGCTTCCATGCTTTCCAATTTCCCAAAAATCACCTCCGGCTTCTCATGCACTACTTCTTCATACACTTCTTCTTTGTAGGTGCTCAGGTTCAGGTCGTAGTTGTTTTCTACTAGTTCCTTTTTCGGCACCATGAAGTATTTCTGCTTTCGGTCATTGTCTTTCTTGGCATCTCTGCTTTTGTAGCGTTGCACAATGTCGGGCAAGTCGCTTTCCGCAATTTTGTTTCGTTTGTCGTCTAAGGTGTAGCCATCAGCTTGCATATCATAAAACCATACATTGTTGGTTTCTCCGCCTTTGGTAAAAATCAAAATAGCGGTGCTTACGCCTGCGTAGGGTTTAAATGTACCGCTTGGCACGGCTATTACAGCTTTAAGTTCTGCTTTATCAATGATTAGTTTTCTCACACCTTCAAAGGCTTTTCCGCTGTTTTGTATTACACCACTGGGCACAATTACGGCAGCAGTTCCACCCATTTTCAGCATATTAAAAATGCGTTCTACAAAAAGCAGTTCGGTTTTGGTGGTGGGCAGTTTCAGCCCTTCGTTAATATCACCTTTATCAATGTTGCCTGTAAAAGGCGGATTTGCCATAATAATGTCGAACTGGCTGTCTTCGTTGTAGGTTTTGCTTAACGTGTCTTTGTAATCAATTTTGGGTTCGTCAATGCCGTGCATCATCATGTTCATAAAACCCAAACGCACCATCGTTGTGTCAATATCATAACCCACAAAACTCTGGTCGAGTATGGTTTTTACTTTTTGCGTTAAAACGGCACTGATGGCAGCACGTTCAAAACCATCTTCATCTTTCTGTAATTTTGTAGGGTCTTTCTTTCTCACCAAATCGGTAAGTATGTATTGATATGCACCCAACAAGAAACCACCTGTTCCACAAGCAGGGTCGGCAATGCGTTGTCCTAGTTGAGGAGCTACTAATTCTGCCATAAGTTTGATAATATGTCTTGGAGTGCGGAACTGCCCGTTTTTGCCAGCCGTAGCAATTTCACTTAAGAGCATTTCATAAACATCCCCTTGAATATCTTGAAAAGCATGCCCGCCTTCAGTAGCATCTCTTTCGATTTCAGTGAAAATTTGCTCTATAATATTTATAGCTTCTACCAATAAACTAGCCTTGGGCATAATGAACACTGCATTAGCCATATGCTTAGTAAAC
The DNA here is from genome assembly GCA_016716185.1 of Saprospiraceae bacterium. NCBI lineage: Bacteria > Pseudomonadati > Bacteroidota > Saprospiria > Saprospirales > Saprospiraceae > Saprospiraceae bacterium. Next base: position 18,971 of record JADJWV010000002.1, read on the forward strand.
GGAGAGGTTTCACCGTTTAATTCTTTAAGAAAAGGGAAAACCTTGGATTGTACATGAAAAAGCATTTCATCAGCTGGCATATGCTTAAATACACTCCATCTTAATTCATTTTTATCAATGGTTTGCTCACTGCCAGGAATTGTGAATTTCCCTTTGAATCTGGATGAGTACTTTTCCCCCGTGAACTCTGCATCACGTTCTCTCTTGGATTCTAATTCATCCAATCGTTTCATGAAAATTAGATACGTGATTTGCTCAATAGCAGTAAGTGGATTGCTAATTCCACCACTCCAGAAGTTATTCCAAAGTTTGTCTATCAGAGACTTTAATTCTGAGTTGTTTTGTAACATTATGCGGCTAATACTTTTTCGGTTAAAATTAAAATTTCGTCAATCTCTCTTTGGTTGAAAATTCCTCTTATCCCTTCGGGATGAAGCATGGTAAAAGGAGATTCAATCAGGTTTCGTTTGCTCACATCACCTTTTTCTAATACAAAGTTTTTGAGCAAGTCCAAAAATTGCAGTTGGCGGCTGGTGAGGTAACTATGTTTGGCAATAAAGTCATCAAATGCTTTGGTAACAGTTTCGGCAAAAGTTTCTAATTGTTCAATTCCTAAAATGTGTTTGATGAATTGCACCAATGCCGCTTTGCGGTGGTTATAAACCTTGCGAAGCAAATCAATGGTAATATGCGGATGCTCGTTGTGTAATTCTTCTGCTAATTGTTCAGCTTCATCTGTTGTGATTTCCTGACCTTGTTTTAGTTTTTGTAAAATAGGACTGCTTGAAACCAGTTCATTGATTTTCTTTTCTACCAGTTCACGGTATTTGGCTACACTCAACGCTTCGTGTTGCGGACCAAACTCAATAAATTCTTTTTCGGCTACAATATCTTTAAAGTTGAATTTTGCAGGAGCTAAAGGAATAACCGCTTCACGAAATTTCATCAATGGTGAAAGTTTCTGAATCAGTTCTTCAAACTTTTCTTCATTTATGGTTGACCAAAAATGATTGCTTTGTGCTTGTCGAATCAATTCTTGTTCTCTTGCCACGATGTTGATGCTCAAAGGAAGTTCGCCAATCTCTTCAATGATGCTTTCTTTCAATGTTTCAAACTTTTCGGTTTCACCCGCCAAATGAGCCAACGAAACTTCAACAATGTCTTTTTCAAATCGCATGGCTTTGAAATCCACATCCGAAACCGTACGAAGCAAGGGTTTTACCACTGCTTCTAAAAATTCCATTTTGTCAGAAGTTAGATTGTTCCAAAAGTTTTCATCTTCCAAGCGTTGCAATTCATGTTTAGCTTCCATGATTACAACTGAATTTTTCGGAAGTGCTTCAACTTGTTTTCTGATTTTCAGAACTTCCTTATTTACAATTTCTGAATTGCTCCGTGTTCTGGCTTCTTCAATCTTTTCCAATCGCACACCAAACAAGCGAACAGGTAAAGGAATCTGTCCTTTCAGTTCTTTTCCTCTAGGATTGAGTTTGAAATACTCAAAATTGTCCCAACAATCAAGAATTAGGAAGTTGTCTTTTTGAGTGCACCAAGGTTTTATTTTTTCAGGTTCGAGTAAACGAGTTCCTCTGCCTATCATTTGCCAAAACTTGGTGTAGCTGTAAACGGGTTTTGCAAAAACTAAATTCACCAATTCACGAACATCAATGCCCGTGTCGAGCATGTCAACACTAATGGCAATGCGTGGCATATCATTGTGAACAAACTGGTCAAGTAAACCACCTTTTCCGTAAACTCTTGGGTCTTCACTTACCAAAACTTTGGCTAATTCGCCTTTGTATTCGGGATAAAGGGAATCAAAAAATTCTTCTACTCGTCTTGCATGGGCTTTGCTAATACAAAAGAAAATCGTTTTTCCTGGCAATACTCCGTTGGCATCTTTGATGCTTTCTTCCATGAATTCTCGGACAATCAAAGCATTCGTTCCTCTGTTGATTACCTTTTTTTCAATCTCAGTTCCTTCGTAATTGATTTCTTCAATTTCCTTTCCTTCCAACATCAGTTTTTGTTGGTCTTCCAAAGTAATTGTCCGTTTGTTTATTCCTTCGTCCTGAAACTTGGTTTTGATTTTCATTACCTGAAAATTGCTCAGGAATGGCGGAATGTGGTTTACTGCTTCATCATACGAATAAGCAAAGGTTGGAACGCCATCTTCACATTCAAACAACTGAAACGTGTTGTGGTCAATTACATCCGTTGGCGTGGCTGTCAAGCCAAGTGTAATGGTATTAAAGTAATCAAGAATTTCCTGATAGGTGTTGTAGATACTTCGATGGCTTTCGTCCACCACAATCAAGTCAAAGAAATGCGGACTTAAACTTTTTTCTTCATTGCGAATCACGTTCAACATGGTCGGATACGTTGAAACATAAATTCGTCTGTCGGTAGCAATTTCTTTTTCGCCTTGCTTTGGCCATCGTGGTTCGTTGGGCAAATGCTCTTTGAATGCTTCTAGTGTTTGGTCACGAAGTGCAATTCTGTCAACCAAGAACAAAACTCTTTCTGCCCAACCTGCTCTCATTAGTGCGTCAACCAAAGCAATACAAGTTCTTGTCTTGCCTGTTCCTGTCGCCATTACCAACAAGAATTTGCGTTTCCGTTTCTCAACGGCTTCCACCACCGCACGGATTGATGCAATCTGATAATTCCGTCCTGCAATTTTAGTATTGATAAGTTCACCTGCTAATTGCTTTCTTGCTTTGCGTATGTATGCATAGCGTTCAAGGTCGTCACGGGTCGGAAACCCATAGACTTTTTTTGGTGGATAGTTGTCTAGGTCCCAAAAGTAGATGTCGTGTCCGTTGGTATAAAAGCAAAAAGGCAAGTCAACGCCTTGTGTTTGTTTGATATTGTAGCAATATTGTTTGGCTTGTTCCCGTCCAAGTGCAGCGTCCACAGAAGTTTTTTTTGCTTCAACAACTGCAAGCGGTTTGCCGTCCTTGCCCAATAAAACATAGTCGCTGTATTGGTGTCCTGCGTATGGTGTTGTTGGTTCTTCAACAACTGTCAAGTGAATATCAAATTCCTCAATTACCTGAGTTCGGTCAGTCACATTCCAGCCCGCTTGTTTTAAGCGGTGGTCAATGATTTCTTTCCTTGTCAGTTTTTCGTTTTTCACTTTTATATTCTAAAATTTATATTTGGTCAAAATACGTAAAAAATCTGTTTTGTTGTCCGAATGCTCTGTCAGTGCGATGGCTGAAACGGCACATTGGCTTTTGCCTGAAGGGTTGGCTTGTGCGGTTGAGGCAAAAGCCAATGTGCCGTTTGCGGGTCGGCATAAAATTGAATTAAAAAAAATGTGCGGTGGGTAAAATAAAAAATACAGAAGGGTCGGCAATGAGTTCCCGATAGCTATCGGGAGGCTTACTCGTTGTCCGTTTGCAATATGATCTGTATGTCTGTGTTCACCTGTCAAAATTTGTTTCTCTTTTTCCTGTTATCACTCGGTCAATGTCTGCTGTGTCGTGTCGTTTTACGCTTGCTGCCAACGGTTTTGGCATACACGCATTCCCGCCACGTGCCGGAAGCCAAAAATAAAACATTAAATTTTATTAAACGAAAAAATTCAAAAGAGAATGATTAAAGTCTGTTGGCGGGAATGAGTGTATGCCATGTTAGGCGCAGGCATTATTTATCAAGTAGGAACTTTATAGCTTCTTGAGGATTCTCAACTTCAATAATTAGCTTATCATAATCCTCATTTTCTAATTCTATGATTATTGCTTTGGATTTATCAAAAACATACCAAAAGTTCTTTTTTCCATTTTTGCAAAATGTACCCACATTAAAGAAAAACGGTATACTTGTTCCAAGCGATCGCCAGCCTATCCAACCAGATAATTCTTTATCGCTTTGGTAAACATTGACAATATTCCGTTTTAATATATTTATTTCACTTTTAAATGCAAAGAATTTATAAAATCCCTTTAGTGTAATACTGAAATGACTATTCACTGTTGTTATTTCAACCATTTATTATTCATTTAAAAGATCGCTTGGCTTGCGCCTTTGTTCTGTGGATATTTTAGTTCTTAATTATTTGGTCAAATTCTTCAATGATTTCTATTCCATAAGTCTCTATTAAAACATCATAAGTCTGCTCTTTGAGCAATCTTTTAATCAAATCCTTATCTTTCTTTGCCATTAAAAATTCAATTAATGCCCCTCCAATTGGATAAACAACACTATCAGGATATTTGAAGGGTTCGTTCATTAAGTCTTTGATGGAAAAATTGCCTTGGTTTATAGATTTTGCTATTTCCAAGCGATTCCTATTTGTTAAATCAAAAGCAACTGCTACACCTTCATTAATAATTCGGTTTTTCTTATTCGGCTTTATTCCATAGTCACAAAGTATATGGGTGATTTCATGCCCTATTGTTTGGTTTGTTTTTGAGTTAATTAGGCATAAATCGGAATTTGCAAAGCCGATTTCTTCTCCTAAAACGCTTTTCCCTTCTTCGGGGTTGCTCCACACATAAAAATCAATTTTTTTATACAGGGTTGCCTTGAAAAAAGAATTGTTCTCTTTGAATGCATTCTCCCTTACAAAACAATATTTACTGAGTTCTTCAATTTGGTGATTAGGCTGTACATGAAATATGATATTTTCTGTCTCAACTACTTCCCAATCTTTGGCGTATTCAATCATCTGTATCAATTTCAACCTCTTTTCTGCAAATTTCGTTGAGTTTTTTGTCGCATTTAATTTAATTACCTTTTCAAAATTTCTTTTAGATTTATTTAAATCACCAATCGCATAATTACATATGCCAAGGTATCCAAAACTCCATGACTTCATCCAGTCTGGTGCTGATTTGGTAGTTGCCTTTTCCAACAAAGGTTCAGCCCTCTTAAACTCTTTGAGTTCCGTCAACGCCCTACCTACTAAATGACATACAGTAAGGTCTTCGCTATTGATTTCAAGTATATGTGAGCCTACTTCAACTACTTTTCCGAAGTCACCTTCCTGAAAAAGTCGTTCGATTTCAACCACATCCTGACAGTGAGTAGTAATGGCAATCAAAAAACAAATTACTGTTTTTATTATTCGCATGAATTTTACTAGTTTTTGCACAGAACGGTTGGGTTCTTACTTAGTGCCGGATTAAATACCCAATACTTTCTATGAAAATGAGAACCGGCATTGAGTAAGCACTGTGTTATGGGAGGTATCATTCAAAGTCCCGCTTAGTAAGTTCTGATTGTCTTATTATTGAATGCAAAGTTCCAATTTTAATTTCTTTATGCATCGGTACAGGAACTGTTATCGTAAAATTTTCCATAGATTATTGCATTATTACATGACTTCCTTTTTGTCTCACTTTTATAAATCCATGCTTTGACAATATTAAACAGATGTCCTTGCCGGATAGTATTCTCATTCAAAATTAGATGGTAACTGTAACTCTTGAAATTTGCAACTCGTTGTGTAATCTTCTAGATATTTCAGTTTCGGAGGCTGTCTCATAAAATAATTCAAGAGCTTCAACCAGATTTGATTTGGCCTCATCCGGAGTATCACCTTGACTAGCAATATCTAATTCCGGGCAGAAAGAAATGTACATATTATCTTCCTTTTCTATTACTGCTGTTAATTCTATTTTTCTGTCCATAAAGCAAATTTAATGTATTTTATGATATCTCCCATAACGAGCAGGTATTGGCGATGGTGGGGAAATTGAATTCCGTCCGCCCGGAACTGCTACTTGGCTTTTTCATAAAGTTAAATATTAAGAATTAATGCTGGGCTTTATTCGTCGAGCCCGAACCACAGCACAATAGAATTACTGCTGCTGATTGCTCCAACGTCGAGCCTCACTATTGGCAATATCAATGTTAGGCGGCGTTAAGATTGCAAACTTCTTTATGAAATTTTCTGAATGATCTTGATTTTTGAACTGCAACATCAGGTCTTAGTGTCTTTACAACCTTTTTTCTATATGCTCGTGATTTGAGGTCAACTTTTTGTTTAAGCTTTGATTGTAACCAGGTACAAGGACTTTCAATTTCTTCATCTACATTGGTATATTCTTCGGTAATTTTTGAAGCGTCAAATAACTCATTTGTTTTTAAGTTTTCATAGTCTGCACAAATCCAAGAATCATACGTTTTGTCTGCTATAACAACAACAATCTCATTTGGCAAAGTCAAAGTTCCATTCACTTGCGACTCTATAAAATCTTTGGCATTAGTTGTCACAATTTCTTTTAATTTAATACAATTATCGACAATTCCTTGACGTAAAGCATCTCGATAGTCTAGACTAATAATGATCTTTTCCGGTGAATAAGTTTTAACTATGTCAAGTAGTAACTTGTCTGTATGCTTTATGATATTACCAATGCTTTGTGCATTAACCATAGGGTAGTTAAAATGACCTTCAATTTTCGAAACGATTGACGGGATGGAGTCGTATTCACAATGCCCTTCTACAATAAATCCGAGTCTTGGTCTCATAATTAAAAGCTTGTTGGTACTCCTTTCAATAATCCTTTAGTCCACAATTCCCCAATTTCTCCCATAGTTATTTTATCATAATTTGGCACAATCTTCGGAATCGTCGTATAAACCGTTCCTTCTTCATCTCTTTCAGTTATTAATACTTCATTGAATTCAATACATTCCAGTACCTGTTGTGAGTGGGTTGTTATAATTAATTGAATATCCTTTAAGGTTATCGTTTCTTTTATGTGTTTCATAAGGTCTTTAACTGCCCAAGGATGCAATCCGTGTTCTGGTTCTTCAATTAAAATTGTTGAGCCTTCTTTATGAGATTCAATGCAAAGTAGAATAGCTAAAGCTCTAAGTGTTCCATCAGAAGCTTCCCAAGATTCAATTGGTCTTCCATTAAAGACTTCTTCGAAAACTAAATACTCCTTACCTGCCCTTAAACTTTTTGAATGTACAGCTTGGAAATAGGGAGAAATATTCGACATTGTTCTGGAGATTCTTTCCCATGCTTCTTTTTGATCATTCACAAACGATTTTACAACTGATGGAATGTTATCCCCTGTTATTGATACTTTATCAGAATTTGAAATAACTTGCTCTTGTCTGAGTTCATTTATAAAAAGATCATATCTACTTATCGAGTCAAGCTCTTTAACTAACTTACGAAGATGTGGACTAATTCCAAACAATACTCTGTCTAATGATAGAATTGGCAATTCTTCATTTTTGCCGCCGGGACGAACTGCGTTTATTAAATTGGTAAGTATTTTTTTAAATAGGATATTTTCTTTATCATCTTTTTGACGGTCAAATATTCCTTTTAATCCAATCCAGTTAATGAAAAGGTCGTACTCTTCATTTTCAAAATTGATATTCGTTTCTACTCCCAACTTATTCAACTTTATTCGAAATATTCGAAGAAATGATTTTTGATATGCCTCAAGCTTGGAAAATTTTATGTCTATCTTCTCTTTGTTTTCTTTTGAATTCCACCTTTTTTGTAAGAAATGAGCCAAAAGCGTAATTGAATTAAGTTCTAATGACTCTCTTTTTATTTTTAGTTTTCCATTTCTTAATTGCTCAATACCCAGCTCGTAGTTTGCTATTAATTTCCCGAATTCCGGCGGCCAATTACTAGGAGCATCTAATTCAATATTTATCTTGAAATAAATTTCAAGGCCAGCTAACTTTTTCAGCTTCTTAGGCAGAATTTCATTAAACCCTCCACGTTTATAAACTGCGTCATGAATACCAAATTGGACTATATCCGATATAAAATCTAAACATTTAATAAGATTACTTTTTCCTGTAGAATTTGCTCCAACTATTATCGTTAAAGGTTCAAGATGTATAGTGTCATCTTGGATACTTCTGAAGTTAAGTATTTTGATGTCTGTTATCATAATGTCTGTTTAATGCCGCCTAACGGCAGTCCGTCTAATAACTAAAGAACATATGCCAAAGTTAAGAAATGATGGCCTATTAAAGCCATATACATGTTTTACTGGATGATATTATTTGATGTCTTTGAGCAAGAAAGTTTTGGGGCAATAAAAATGCAGCTTCCTAGGAGCTTAAAAGACGTTTTCCAGGCAATTAATTTAATTGCAAGTGCCCTGAGGAACACTTTGAGCTCATTTTTATCGAGAATGTTGAATAATCTTCGCAGGTTAAAGGCTGTGAACATCAGTCCAACATCGGCACTTGCACGTTTTATACCTCGTTTTGTAGTGATGTAATAAAAACCCCATTGGCGTTTGATGATACCGTAAGTATGTTCGATAATGGCTTGTCGTTTCTTGTATATCTCTGGCTTGGATTCAATGTTTTTCTTATTTTGATCAACGTAATTTTGATACTCAGTTCGTTCAATTACACGACCTCTTCCTCGGGTGTTCTTCGTACAGGAATTAATTAGTGGGCATTGCTTACAAGCTGCGGTCTTAAAATGTTGGACCCGTATGGCTGCATTCTTTTTTCTTCCGGGAGCATTGCGGTCTTTTTTGTACCAATGGCCATTAGTAGTCAATAGTTGTCCCTGAGGACAGGTATAAGAGTGGCTTTCTGTATCATAAATAAATTGAGAAACATTATAGGCCGGATTGGGAGCCATGGATGCCGATGAAACATCAGGAATGGCTACCATCACTTCAATGTTCCGATCAATGGCCGTTTTGAGTTCACTGCCGGTGTGATAACCTTTGTCGTACAGGGCTGTAAATTCATTGCTTTGTAATACGACTTGTGCCCTCCGCAACATTCCGCCCATGGCTTTACTGTCATTGCTGTTGCTTACTTTATAATCCAGGACAAGTTTGTTTTGATCGTCGACGGTAGTCTGAACATTGTAGGCTACTTCGGTAATGTTGTTGCGGGTAATGAGCTGTCGGCTGTCGGGATCTGATGTGGATATCTGCACTTCTCCGCTTTGCTCCAATTGAACAGAGAGTTCGTGATAAAACTGCTTTCTGCTGTTGTGTTTTTCTATGTGAGACTGAATCAATTCCTTGTTGTCTTCATCTGAATTGGCAAGTTCTCTGGTGTATTGACTTAGTTTATTGTCAATGTACTCGAGGTGTTGAGTTATTTTCTTTTGATTGAAATTGTTTTTCTTACTGTTCTGGGCTCGAAACTTGGTGCTGTCTCCAGCGATGAGTTTTCCACCGATGAGTTCAAACTCTTTTGCAATACTTACCGTGTAACGAAAAACTTTGCGTATGGCTTTTTCATTATCACGCCTGAAGTTACTGATGGTGTTGTGATCGGGATTAAGCTGTTTGAGCAGCCACATTACTTCTACGTTTCGCTTACATTCCTTTTCCAACACTCGAGAAGAACGAATGCTATTCAGGTAGCCATAAATAAAAAGTTTAAGCAGGTCCTTGGGGTCGTAAGGCGGACGCCCTTCAGTGTTGTGATGCATTTTAAAATGAAAATCATCCATTTTAATGCTTTCCACAAACAGGTCTATCAACCTGACTTCATTGTCAAGACTTACGATCTGATCCAGATTTTCTGAAAATAAGAAGACTTGACAACGATCTGCTCCTTGTATGTATCTCATACTATAAAAATAGTAAATAGAAACGAATTATATCTTATCCTTTACAAGAAGTATTCAACAATTTTGATTGAGTTTTTAGACAGATTGACGGTTCGCAGCTACAAGAAGTTGGCGATTTCGATGACGAAACCTGACTACTTTCAATGAACTTGGAACGAAGTAAACACTTAATTTAAGCACTGTACGACCGCCAATTTCTTGTAGGTGTTGTTACTAGCAGTTTTAATAATCAATTATTAGGAATACTATTTCAAATTAAATTTATGAATTAACTTTTACCTCATAAGGATTACACTAAGTCATCTATAATCATTCACATAAAATTTCGTTAATTCGCCAGCCATCATCATAGTTTTCGATTATTACGGAGCGATTAATCAACTCTTCTGTTATATTTCTTAATCGTCCAAAAGGAGTTATATCTTTTTTCCAGACGGCAAAGTCAACTTTTGAATGAGTATCATCTACCTTTATTATTCCAATTATTTCATTAAATTGGTACGTGGCAGCAATTACATCATCTGTATCTTCAGCAGTATACTTCATACCTTCATCGGTAAAGTTTACTACCCATTTGCATACAAAGGTAGATCTAATACGAGGCTTAGGATTCCAATACCAACTTCTATCCTCTTCCACTAACTTCTTTTCTTTACTCAATGATAACTTAATCAATCCTTCCTTTTCAAGTGAAGCCAACCATTCTGGTTTATCAAAGGGTTCGTTTTCAATTGTAGTTGTATTATTATTTGGATCTTCTACTACAACTTCTAAACCGGCATTCTCTTCAGATGGAAAACTTATCCATTTATACAAGGGGTATTGGCATTTACTAAGAATAAGCTCTTTTGCATTCTCCCTTGATAGATCTTTGTTGCAACTTGAAAGGAAAATTAAAAGAATTAGAAAGTAAATAAATTTTAAGTTTTTGAATTTTTTCATAAAATTGAATTTAAAATTTTTAATTATAAATGTTATTTTATTAAAAATGCTAGTAACATCTTTATTTACGCAATATTGCGTTAAATATCCTATGTGCGTATTAAAAGCGAATATCCATGTCATCTAATGGGTTCTTAACTTTCCTATAATCCATATGCGTAATATGTGTATATATCTCTGTCGTTTTAATAGACTCGTGCCCCAGCACCTTTTGTATAAACCGAAGGTCAACACCACTTTCCTGCAAATGTGTTGCAAAGGAATGCCTCAACGTATGTACGGTCGCATAGGCTTCCACTCCGGCTTTTTCCAATTGGCGATGAAACATCATTTGGATGCTTCTGGCACTGTATTGGCCGCCACTTTGACCTTCAAATAACCAATAATCACACTTATACTCATTTATATATTCAGTTAAGAGACTTTGGATCTTTTGACTCAAGCTTACATACCTATCCTTCTTGACCTTGGCAGCCACGATAAATATACGCCTGGAATCAAAATCGATTTCCCTTTTTCTTAATTTAATAGCTTCACTGATTCTAAGACCACAAGAATAGATGAGCGCCAATATGGTTCTGTGCTTTAAATTTTCTGTTTCATTTATCATTGCTGTTATGTCTTCCCTGCTCAGTGTGCCTGGAAGTTTCTTGGCTTTTCGAGGTCTTATTTCCCAAAATTCTTTTTCCATTCCCAGGCATTTTTCAAAATAAAACTTGATAGCATTTACCATTGAATTTTGGTGAGATTCAGACCATTTATGCTTTTCAAGTTCAGAACGTAACCAGCATTTCAGATCAGGTAATTCCCATAGATCAGGATGTTTATCCTTACAAGCTCGGAGAAAATAATGGAAGCAATGACTATAGCTCTTAACCGTGTTTAGGCTATACCGTTTTACCATCAAAGTTGTATACATCTTATCCCAACAAGCTTGTAGGGCTTCTGTGAGGGGTTCCTCTTTTTTTTGTTCGTTATCGCCTTTATATATTATCAGCTCATGGTCTCTTAACAATCTTTTACATCGACTCCAATATTCCGGCAGTTTAGGGATATGCCAACATCGTTCTATCGGGCTCCATCTTGCTTGCCCGATTTTGCGAATAAGATCATTGCAGGATTTATCAAAATGATCTGGCCGCAAAGCGATTCGTTCCTGACCTTCAATTAGAAGATTAAAGCAAATTATTTTCATAGTAGGGTGTTTTAGTGTCGGAGTTCCATGCACACCATGGAGTTGTTTGTATAGCCTTCAGTTTTTATACGGCTTCGCCGTACCCGGTCCCATATTAATGAACGGACGGGTATAAATTTTAGGGTGCTGCCGACTTCCATTAGTCAAATAAAAAATGGCCCGCCTGTTGACCTGCCACTTACAGATGTTAGATCCGATGATTTTCGAAGTCGGTTGGCCAGCTCAAATTTAGTGAAATTTAAATTTTGAATGTATAAGGCCTTGAAATATTTTAATTGTGCAGAGAGTTGTGCAGGGACCAGCGATTCACTTCCCATAAGGGCTGCCTGGGATATAACTTGCCAGGTCCGTACTCAGAAATATGAAAGCAATTTTTGATGGATATTCATTTATGAATCCTGCCGTTGTCTGCGAAATATTTCTCATTCAGATTTTATTTGCTTTAAAGTGTATTGCTATCTATACCAAACAGATATTTATAAATGAAAGGCTTAATGCATAACTGTCGGATTTTAAATAATTTTCTCGTTAGGTGTTTTTTCCTTAGAACTGAATTCAGGACAGCAACTTTTCCTGAATTTCTCAGTTTATTAAGAATCACTTTATCAATTTCATCACTTAAATTTTTACCATCATGAGCGTACTGAAAGTCATCGAAATCATGTCTTCTTCTAAAAAATCCTGGCAGGATGCCGCAGATCTGGGCGTGGCCAAAGCAGCCAAAACCTTAAAAAATATCAAATCGGCATGGGTCCAGGATCAATCGGTTTCCATCGATAAAGGAAAAATAAAAGAATACAGAGTAACCCTCAAACTTACCTTCGAATTGGAAAAATAAGGGCCTACTGTAACTTTATTCACAAGGAAGTAACAGGGGTTTTTGGATGTACCCTTACCTTTGCTCCTATGCAAATGATTAAAATCCGTTTTCCCGATGGAAGGGAACAGGAATATCCTTCCGGTGTCAGCTCTATGGACGTTGCTTTGTCTATCAGCGAGGGACTTGCCAGAAATGTGCTGGCCGCTAAAGTCAACGGCGAAGTCGTCGATGCTTCCAGACCCATCAACCAAAATGCCAGTCTGCAATTGCTCACATGGACAGACCAGGAAGGAAAATCGACGTTTTGGCACAGCTCCGCCCATCTCATGGCAGAAGCCCTGGAATCTCTCTATCCTGGTATAAAATTTGGCATCGGTCCTCCCATCGAAAATGGTTTCTATTACGATATCGATACGGGCTCAATTACACTTTCAGCAACAGACCTCGAAGCGGTTGAGAAAAAAATGATGGAGCTGGCCCGGCAAAACAGCAGCTACCAACGGGAACTTGTATCCAAAAAAGACGCCATCCAATATTTTACCGAAAAAGGCGATGAATACAAACTCGAACTGATTTCCGAATTGCAGGACGGACAAATCACTTTTTACAAACAAGGTGCTTTTACAGATCTCTGTAAAGGCCCACACATTCCGCATACAGGTTTTATCAAAGCGGTAAAACTCACCAGCCTCGCCGGGGCCTACTGGAGAGGCGATGAAAAAGAAAACAGCTCACACGGGTTTATGGCATCACTTTTCCAAAAGCCAAGGAATTGGAAGAATACCTGAAGCTGCTCGAGGAAGCCAAAAAACGAGACCATCGAAAATTAGGACAGGAACTGGAGTTGTTTATGTTTTCCGAAAAGGTCGGTGCAGGTTTACCCATCTGGCTGCCCAAGGGAACGGCTTTGCGCCAAAGACTGGAAGATTTTCTGAAGGCGGAACAGATCAAACGGGGTTACACACCAGTAATCACTCCGCATATCGGCCATAAGCATCTGTATATGACCAGCGGACACTGGGAGAAATACGGGCAGGATTCTTTTCAACCCATCAATACACCAAGGGAAGGCGAGGAGTTTTTATTGAAACCGATGAATTGTCCCCACCATTGCGAGATCTTTGGTCACAAACCCCGATCTTATCGCGAACTCCCGGTGCGCATTGCTGAATTCGGAACGGTGTACCGCTACGAACAAAGCGGTGAATTGCACGGACTAACGCGCGTTAGGTCTTTTACGCAGGACGATGCGCATATATTTTGTACAGCCGATCAGGTGAAAGATGAATTTCTGAATGTGCTCGATCTCACCATGCTGGTCATACGCAAACTGGGCTTTGAACATTTTACAGCGCAGATCTCTCTTCGCGATCCGGAAAACAAAGAAAAATACATCGGCTCTGAAGAAAACTGGATCAAAGCAGAGCAAGCCATCATCGACGCAGTCGCAGAAGCAGGCCTGGAAACCACTACGGTGCTTGGAGAGGCCGCATTCTATGGACCCAAACTCGACTTCATGGTACGCGATGCTCTCGGCAGGTCCTGGCAATTGGGGACGATTCAGGTGGACTACAACCTGCCAGACAGATTCCAACTCGAATACATTGGATCCGATAACAGCAAACACAGACCGGTGATGATCCACCGTGCACCATTTGGTTCGATGGAAAGATTCATCGGCGTCTTAACCGAACACTGTGCTGGAAAATTCCCGCTGTGGCTGGCACCAGATCAATACACCATTTTGCCCGTGAGCGATAAGTATCTGGATTATGCACAATCCGTCATGCAACAACTCGAAGATGCCGGCTTACGCGGCACGATGGATAAACGCGTCGAATCGATTGGCAAAAAAATCCGCGATGCGGAAATGTTGAAAATTCCCTACATGCTGATCGTCGGAGAAAAAGAAATGGAGAACAAAAACATTTCCGTCCGTCGGCAAGCTGCAGGCGACCAGGGTGCCGTTGAAATACAAGCTTTCATTGAAGATTTAAAAGCGCAGTTGTAAAAGCAGACAAGCACATGCTTTCCGGGCAAATACTAAAATATTTGGAAGGAATCCGGGAAAAACTTCCGGCATTGCCGTCCGATATTGAATTATTGGACCCTTTTCAAAATAACGAAGTACACCAACTTGTAGAACAATTTTATACCAAATTTTACAACGATGAAAACCCACGTATTCCAATATTGGGGATCAATCCCGGAAGATTTGGTGCGGGTCTGACGGGAATTCCATTCACCGATTCCAGGAGACTGGAGTCCCATTGCAAAATAAAAACGAGCATTTCGAGTCATGAAACTTCTTCAGAATTCATCTATCACATGATAGAATGCTATGGAGGGGTAAAAAAATTTTACGGAGACTTTTTTATAAGCAGTGTTTCACCGGTAGGGTTTACAAAGAATGGAAAAAATTATAATTACTACGATGATCCGGCATTTGCAAATCACATCAAAGATTATATCATTCATCAAATGAAAAACTTGATCAGACTTCCTGTAACAACGCACACCCTGATTTGCCTGGGTGAAGGAAAAAATTACGATTTTCTGAGCAAACTCAACAATGAGAAAAAATGGTTTTCCAGGATCTTACCGCTGCCGCATCCCAGATTTATCATGCAATACAAACGCAAACAACTGGAAGAATTTACCATGAGATATATGGAGACCCTGCAAAAATCTTTAGAGCTGTGATGTCATCATAAAATATAGCTTGTTCAATTTCGGCCTCATCCCCAGCCCATCTCTCCACCGAGGTGGAGAAGGGAGCTATTTCATTAATTAATCATACTCTATACTCCTTACTCTTTACTCTATACTCCATCCTCCATCCTCCATCCTCCCCTCCTTAAGCCTTAAGCCTTAAGCCTTAAGTCTTAAGACGCCTTAAGCCTTCCCTCATTAACGTATCATTTGTCATTTCTTAAATCCACTTAACAGCTGGAAAATCAGTTCGTTCTAATTTTACGTCGCAAAAAAATAAAATCAAATTAAAATGAAAAAATTAATCGCATTTCTCTCTTTGGTAATTTTTGTTTTTGCTTGCAAAAACGTCGAACAATTCCGCGCTCCCATCGAAGCTCTCTCTGCAGATTGGGAAAAAGCTACAACCGCTGTAACTGAAGTTGGCAGCATGATCGGTGCAGCTCAAAGCTCACTCGCATCTTTGAAAGACAGCCTCATGGTAGATCCTAAAATGGCTGCAAAAATGAAACCCGAAATGACTGCTTCTTTGGACTCTTTGAAAACTGCTTTCACTGCTCAGGTAGATGGAATGAGCGGACTGGCTTCTGAAGTAACTTCTTTTGCTACCAGCTGGGAAGAAATGTCTAAGAAACTTGCCGGTTTGAAAGATGGTCTTGCTTCTGGAAAATTGGAAGGTGATGTTATGGCTCAAATCGACGAACTGAAAACGGCTTCTATGGACGCCACTTCTAAAATCGAAGCCTGGAGTACTAAATTAAAAGAAGCAAAAGCTGCTGCAATGTCAGCTTACGACATGTACAAGCAAAAAGCTATGGGCAATTAATATTCCCGGAAAACTGAAATAGATTTAATCAAAGGCTCTCCAAATCGGAGGGCCTTTTTTATTTGTAGTTTCTAGTCCTGAAGTCTTCGTTGCAGAAAATACGCAAAGTAAACTCAACAATAAAAATCTTAGTTCTTTATCCTCCAAGCCTCCACGCCTCCAAGCCTCCATCCCGATAAAATGACATAATATTTTAGTAAAGAAATAATTCTCTATATTTTATCGGGACAAAAAGTCAAAAAGTCTAAAAGCCTAAAATCCTAAAGGTCAAAAGCCTAAACTTCGAAACTTCGAAACTTCGAAACTTCGAAATCCCGATAAAATTGCATACTATTTTAGTAAAGAAATAATTCTCTATATTTTATCGGGACAAAAAGCCTAAAAGTCAAAAAGTCAAAAAGTCAAAAAGCCTAAACTTCGAAATCCCGATAAAATGACATAATATTTTAGTAAAGAAATAATTCTCTATATTTTATCGGGACAAAAAGCCTAAAAGTCAAAAAGTCAAAAAGTCTAAAGGTCAAAAAGCCTAAACTTCGAAACTTCGAAACTTCGAAATGCCTCCCCAGCCTCCCCCCTCATTGATACGGCACATCATAAACCCAACTGCTGGAGTAAGGAATGGTTTTCGTAATGGTATGTCTCAGTTGACCGGTATTGTCCCGAAAATTAAATACCTTATCTTTCTCGGGTGTCAATTTTGGAATCGTAACAGGAACTCCCGGAGGCAACGACAAAATCAAACCATCGACAGATACAAACAATTCTTTTCCGTCCAATAAATATTCAAGACTGGCTTTAAATGTGGCTGTGGATGCATTGCATGGTGCAACAAACCGAATGGCTTTAAATTCTTCTTTGGTAAAGTTGCCTACCAGGGTGGAAGGAATATTTTTGGTTTCTACGCGAATGGAATAACTTCCAGGCAAATTATTTTTCTTGACAACTTCCGAATGGGCACCGGCAGTACCCACCAATTCATTATTAATGTATACATCGCCCGTTTCCTGATTTTGTTCAGCAAATTCTCCTCCAAGAATTACCGTGATAAATTCATGCGGATCGTCAATGACGGTTCCGTCAACAGGATCAATACAGGCATGTTGAACAAATACAAATGATATACAACAAAGTACCCTGATGGTTTTAAGAAAAGTATGAACTGTTGGCATCTGATTTAGATTTTATCGCAATGGAATAAGTTTGATATCTGCTATCAACCTTCTCAAAGTATTGTAAAGACTGCAATTGCCTGGCATTTATTCAAATCCGTTGCAGTTACACTGTAGGTACCGGGTCCGGGTGCAATTGCAAGGGAGCCACTTCCCAAACCATTTGACCATTTGTACGTAAAAGGAGCGGTGCCGTTTGTCAACTGTACCGTAAGCAGTTCGACCCCGTCGTAAGAGATCTGCGCTTTGAAAGAATGGCAGTCTTTTTTATCTTCACAGGAATGCGCATTGGAAATGAGAAAAACGACCAGCAGAAATAATTTGATTTTAATTGGATGCATAAGGCGGGATATTATGTGGTGAGTAAATCGAATCCCAAACGAGAAATCAATGGCAGGCAAACATATTCACGTGAAATGAGAACATGCCGACGGTCAGGCTGAAAACCGTTCAGAGCTCATGTAAATATAAAAAGAATCTGTTTTAAAATTTTCGAAGAAATTTTCCTCTATTCCTTTATGGATTTTAATTGCTTCATCAGGTCTTCGAGATAATCGATCTGAACCGCCTGAATTTCCAATAATTTCTGGTTCTGGTGAACCAGGAGATGGTCAATTTTTTCGCTGAGCAGTTTGATTTCCAGTTCGGCTTTCAAATTGATCTTATAATCGTGTTCGGCTCTTTGTCTGTCTTTTTGCTCCTGCCGGTTCTGACTCATCATGATGATGGGAGCCTGGATTGCGGCCAGACAGGATAAGATGAGATTGAGCAAAATAAATGGGTAGGGGTCAAATGCGCGTGTAGATAAAATCCAGATATTGATTAAAACCCATAAGACCATGAACGTAAAAAAGCTGGCGATAAAGGTCCAGCTTCCGCCAAATTCAGCAATCTTATCAGCCAGTTTCTGTCCCGGAGTCAGTTGGGCTTCTATTTCTTCCTGAATGTTTTCTGAAAGGATGGCATTGTCGCGAATGGCTTTCATGACATCGAGATCAATGGCGGCCAATTCGCCTTTCTCCTGCTCAACGAGTTTAGTGAGGTATAGCCTGCGGTATTTATTCAATTCTTCAATTGAAATCAGGCTTTCTCTTGAGAACTCCGGATATTCGGAAATGATCAGTTTAAAAATACCTTCTCTGATGTCCTTGCCTTTGATGTCATTGCTCCTGAGTATTTCCTTTTCGTTAAATTTATCTGATGTCATATGGTCATTTCTAATCCCTGACAAAGATCTGCAAAACTGCTAGTAATAATCCAACTTTTAAATAATCCCTACGGATTCCTCCATCCACAAAATTCTTTTGATTCTTGGAGTCCTGGTTTCTTTTTGGCAAAAAAAAGGCAAAGTAAACTCAACTTTATTTGTCAAAGTTATTTAACCTAAAAGTCTAAAAGTCTAAAAGTCTAAAAGTCTAAAAGTCTAAAAGTCTAAAAGTCTAAATCCCGATAAAATTGCATAATATTTTAATAAAGAAATAATTCTCCATATTTTATCGGGACAAAAAGTCAAAAAGTCTAAAAGTCAAAAAGCCTAAAAGTCAAAAAGTCAAAAAGACGAATCTTCGATCACTCCTGTTCCTTCACCAAGCGTTTTATTCATATCAAATTTTACCGAGACTTTTCTTTACAAAATCATGCAGCGCCTCCCCTGCAACATTTGCTGATCGAGCAAAGCCAGTTTAAATAAATAATCCGCAAGATCTGTGCGCTCCGTTTCATCTGATACGGCTAAAAGCTTTTGGGCAATCACCGGATGATTGCTGTTGACCACACATTCATAATGGTTTAAAAAGGGATGCTCTTCTCCATCGCTCTTCATGGCCTGCATCATGTACTGCATTTCCGACATGCGGCGCATGAACTCGGGTTTGACAATGGTAATGGGTGCCGCTTCCGGAGAAAGTGGTTTGAGTAAGGTTTTAGTAGCTTTATTGCCGGGCAATTGGACAAATAATTCTTCGATGGTTTTCTGTTCAGCTTCAGACAAGACAGATTCCGGCTGATCCTCTTTTTCAATCAAATGATGAATGGTATCGGAGTCGATGCGTTTGAATTGAAGCTCGGCTTTCATTTCCAACATCTGAATGAAATGATTGTCGAGTATATTGTTCATGACCAGCACATCGTAACTGTTTTCCCTGGCATTGCGAATGTAACTGTAATGCGCTTTGGCATCATGAGTGTACAAGACGATCAGTTTTCCGTTTTTGTCTTTTTGGAGAGTCGAAATTTTTTCTTTGTATTCATCAATGGTGTAATACTCTTTCTCGGTATTCTGAACAAGCGAAGTGGGAAGCGCTTTTTCTGCAAATTTTTCGTCAGAGATCAATCCATATTTGATAAATGTACTGATGTCATTCCATTTGGATTCAAAATCTTTGCGGTCTTTTTTAAACAGCTCGCTGAGTTTTTCCGCCACTTTCTTGGTGATGTAGCCCGATATTTTGCGCACATGGGCATCGGCCTGTAAATAAGATCTCGATACATTGAGAGGAATGTCGGGCGAGTCGATGACTCCGTGCAGGAGCATCAGGTATTCGGGTACGATTTCCTTGACATCATCAGTCACAAAAACCTGGTTGCAATACAGGTGAATTTTGTTTTTCTGAATTTCTATGTTGTTTTTAATTTTAGGAAAATACAAAATCCCGGTCAGGTTAAACGGATAATCGATATTGAGATGGATCCAGAATAAAGGTTCTTCGCTGTAGGGATAAAGTTCGTTGTAAAAAGGATTTGTACTCTTCGTCCGAAATTTCCGCAGGAGTTTTCTTCCAAAGCGGAGACGTATTATTTACGTAATGGGGCTTTTCAATTTCTCTTTCTTCTTCGCCTTCTTTGACTTTTTCTTTATCGGTTCCAAAAACAATAGGTACCGGGAGAAACTTACAATATTTATCGAGCAGACTTTCTATTTTATAAGCCTCGAGATAATCGAGGCAATCATCGGCCAGGTGTAAGACTACGTCGGTTCCGCGCTCCGTTTTTTCAAAAGGACTGATGGTAAATTCAGTATCTCCGTTGCAAGACCATTTTGCACTTGGTGTGCTTTCTTTGTACGATTTTGAAATGACTTCTACTTGTTTGGCGACCATAAATGCGGAATAGAATCCCAATCCGAAATGTCCGATGATGTTGGCTTCGCCCTGGTATTTCTGGATGAATTCTTCTGCCGAGCTAAAAGCAAGCTGATTCAGATATTTTTCCATTTCCTCTTCGTCCATCCCCAGTCCGCGATCGCGGATCGTAAGAGTTTTCGCTTCCTTGTCGATCAGCACCTCAATATCCAGATTGCCCAACTCTCCTTTGGCTTCGCCTTTGGAAGAAAGGGTCTTGAGCTTGGTGGTGGCATCAACTGCGTTTGAGATCAACTCTCGTAGAAAGATTTCCTGTTCGGAATACAGGAACTTTTTAATAATGGGGAATATGTTTTCGGTTTGGACAGAAATTTTACCGCTGCGCATAAAGTTTTGAATTTATAAACCTGTCTTTACAAAGGCTGTGCCAGCCCGGGAAATCTGCCAAAATGGCGGAAAATTCAGAAAAATCACCCAATTGAATAACGAACAAATTGCATTATGCTGGTCAATAGCTTTCACCAAGAGATACGAATCAAAAAAACAAATCATAAAAACTCGTGAATTAAATGAAACAAGCGATACCCATGAGAAAGTATTCTTAAACTAATGCAACAAACTCCATGATCCCGGAGCGATCAATCTACCTTCCCCCGACCATGGAATGGTCGGAAAAGATCACAGACTACAAAACAACTTAAAAAACAAACTCAATGATCCCGGAGGGATCAAACTACGTTAACGTAAATATAGAAAACCTAAAGCAGCAATCAGAATATAATCATTCCTGTATCAATGATCCCGGAGGGATCAAACTACGTTAACGTAAATATAGAAAACCTAAAGCAGCAATCAGAATATAATCATTCCTGTATCAATGATCCCGGAGGGATCAAACTACGTTTACACAAAGACATATTTTTGCATATAAGAATCTATATGATCCTAAATAATTGATTATCAGCAATATAAATCAAGAAAAATTTCTCAACATCATTAATATATAATTTTTTTTGCATTTTTAAGCAAATTGGCAAGGTTTATGCTTTATGAATAATGCCCGGGAAACCGGGTGCGTACCCAAGAAATTAGGTGCGAGACAATTTTTGAGATCGGTTTGCTGGGGGGTATAAACCGATCTCTTTTTTTTGCCCATCCCAAAACCTTTTCTTTTCCAGCTTCCCATTTGACATGCAGTCGCATTCTTGAGGATTTTATTGCAATGAAAACCTCACACCATTATTCTCTGCTCCGGATTTATATGGAATTCGATCTCATGAATACCAGATAACTAACTCCATCAACCAGATTTTTAGCTTTCCGCTTCCAGCTTTCCGCATTAAGCGCACACTCAACTGTATTTGTTAGCATGGAGCAGTAACGAACAAATGTTAGTTTAGCATTAACCAATAGCGTTCTTCCGATAAATTCATTAGACCTTACAGAAGTACTTCCTAAACCTTCCCCGCGCATCGCGTAAAACATAAAATCCTTTTTGCAAAGATCCCAAAGGAAGATTCACCCTGGCCTGATCCAATGTAAATTGCAACAGGCAGCGGCCGCTTAAATCGAGAATGCTGAATTCTTCCTTTTGTCCGGGCTGAAAATAATTTTGTAAAATGCTGAGCACGTTTTCGGCCGGATTGGGCCAGATTTCAAGGAGCTCATCATCTTCCAACTCTTGGCTGAAGGTAGGCAAAACGCCCATTTTATAGAGCTGACGGCCGATTCTCAAAGTGGGATTGTATTCATCGTTCAGATAAATCGTATTTGGATTTTGGATATAAATTGCTTCTTTTTGAGTGTAATTGGGCAAAACGATTTCACGGCTTCGTCCTTTGAAAAATTGTGTACCGGTAAACTGATCGAACAACCAAATGCGGTCGTGTGACAACAAGGCCAGCATCGCAGGATTTTCTAAATAAGCAGCACCCGTGATCCAATAAAATAACATCGGACCATTTCCGGTTTTGAAAGAATCTACCGGACTCAAAACATAGTTACCGGGTTGTGCTGGAAAACTATATTGATACGTATAACCTGTAAATGGATCCGTACGGTTCTTCGAAAACAAATGCAGGCTGTCCTTTGCCCAGACCATAGCCTCCATATCGAAATTCCGAAATGCCGCAGCCGGTGGAAAAGCGATTTGATCCGCATAGGAAATATTTATAATCTCCGGTTTGATACTATCGACCGTTAGTTGATCCACATTTCGCAGCAGGTAAATCCGCAAATCTTTTCTGTTATTGTTGTTATTGCCAAAATCGCCGATATAAAGATTCCCCTGTGGATCAGATGTCAGATCTTCCCAGTCTTTCTTACTAACACCATCTGCATATATCGTTCGGAGTATTTCACAATTATGGTCGATCTCGTAGATTTCCGGCGGACTGTTGTTGTCTGCCATGATCCAAAATGTCATTCCACCATTGGTACTGCTCATACCCGATACGCCTTCCAGCTTTGCATCCAGCAAACAAAGGGTTTCCCATTGTTGCACTTGGGCAACGGAGCCATGCCAGGGCAAACACAAGAAATAAATAAAAAGTACGAATATTATTTTGGCCATAAAATATATTCAATGATTCAAAATACCAGGCGGAATGCCCTTTGCACCACGTCCGTTTTGAGTGGTTGATTTAATAATTTTTAAAGATAAAAAAGATCGCTTTATTTTCCTTCAGAAGGAAGTCAGGGCTACTTTTAAATGCCCTGTTTCGCGCTCAAAATAGGCTTGGATTTTATTAAAAAAATATTCGTTAGACAGCCTATAAAATGGGCAGTTTGGCCTATCTTTCGAGTTCAAAATTATTTATCAAATCTATCCAATGAAAACGAAAATTTTATTTTGTTTTTTAATGATTATAGGCCTTACAGCGAGCCCTGTCTGGAGCCAGTCAAAAAAGTCAAAATCTGTAGAATCGAAAGCTGTAAAAGATACTATTGATCCCAGTCTGTTCTCTGCGTTTCGTTTCAGAAGCCTGGGTCCGGCCATTGCCTCGGGCAGGGTGTCGGATCTGGCGATCAATCCAAAAATAACTCAGAGTATTATGTAGCCGTGGCCTCCGGTAATGTTTGGAAAACAAACAACAGAGGAATCACCTTTGAACCGGTATTCGACAATGAAGGATCTTACTCTATAGGATGCATCATTTTAGATCCTTTGAATCCCAAGGTCGTCTGGGTGGGTACCGGCGAAAACAATAACCAAAGAAGCGTGGCCTACGGGGATGGTGTTTATAAATCCGAAGACGGTGGAAAATCATGGAAAAATATGGGTTTGAAAAATTCCGAACACATCGGCCGAATCGATATCCATCCTACCAATCCGGATATCGTTTATGTAGCTGCATACGGTCCGCTTTGGACTTCGGGTGGTGAAAGGGGTATTTATAAAACAACCGACGGTGGTAAAACCTGGAAACAAGTACTAAACGTCAGCGAACATACAGGTTTTAATGAAGTGATGATCGATCCGAGAAATCCGGACATCATTTATGCCGCGGCACATCAGCGCCAAAGAAAAGTTTTTGCATACATCGGCGGTGGACCTGAATCCGCTTTGTACAAAAGTACCGATGGCGGCAACAGCTGGAATAAAATTATGAAAGGCATGCCATCTGGCGATATTGGAAGAATTGGTCTGAATTTTTTTCCCGCCAATCCCGATATCCTATACGCAGTTGTTGAAGCAGGTGAAGGAAAAGGCGGAGTATATAAAAGTATCGATCGCGGTGCGAGTTGGGAAAAAAGAAGTGGTTATTCTACTTCGGGAAATTATTACCAAAAAATTTATGTAGATCCGGTTGACGAACAAAAAGTATTTGTCATGAATACCTATATGGGTGTCAGCAGAGATGGCGGAAAAACTTTTTCTATTTTCGGAGAAAAAAGTAAACATATAGACAACCATGCATTGTGGATCGATCCGGCAAACACAGATCATACGCTGGTGGGATGCGATGGCGGATTGTACGAATCATTTGACGACGGCCAAAACTGGCATTTCAAACCGAATATTCCGGTTACGCAATTTTATAAAGTCTCCACCGACAATGCTTTTCCATTTTATCACATTCATGGAGGTACACAGGATAATTTCAGTATTGGTGGACCTTCGCGTACAACCAGCGTCAACGGTATTGTCAATTCAGATTGGTACTACACCAGTATAGGTGATGGATTTGAAACACAAGTGGATCCTACAGATCCCAATATCATTTACGCACAATCTCAATACGGCGGACTCGTCAGATACGATCGCAGATCCGGAGAGTTTTTAGATATCAAACCTACCGAAATGGAAAATGAAGCGGCATACCGATGGAATTGGGATGCACCTTTGGTGATTTCTGCATTCGATCACAAACGTTTGTATTTTGCTGCTAATAAAATCTTCAGATCCGACGATCGCGGAAATTCTTGGAAAGCCATCAGTGGCGATTTATCCAGACAGGAAGATCGCAACCAATGGAAACTCATGGGCAAGGTATGGAGTGTAGATGCCATTGCTAAAAATGGATCAACCGATATTTATGGAAATCTGACTTCACTTGCCGAAAGTAATTTGGATCAAAACTTACTTTGGGCAGGCACCGATGATGGTTTGATTTACATCTCCACCAACGGCGGAGCGCAATGGACCAAATACGACAATCTGCCCGGTGTTCCCGAACGTTCGTATGTTCACCAGATCATCGCATCGCGTCACGATAGAAACACAGCTTATGTGTGCTTCAATCATCACCGATACGGCGATTTCAAACCTTATGTATTGAAAACAACAGATGCAGGAAAAACGTGGACATCTATTCAGGGCAATTTACCGGAGCGCGGATCTGTTTATTCGATCGCAGAAGACCACATCAAAAAAGACTTGTTGTTTGTGGGGACGGAGTTTGGTGTGTTTTGTACAATCGACGGAGGAAAACAATGGATTCAGTTAAAATCAGGACTGCCCACCATTGCCGTAAGAGATATTGAAATTCAAAGACGTGAAAACGATCTGGTACTTGGAACTTTTGGAAGAGGATTTTATGTGTTGGATAACTACGACGCTCTCCGCCACATCAATAAAACTGAACTGGAAAAAGAAATGGTGCTTTTTCCTGTAAAAAATGCCTGGATGTATATTGAATCCGTGCCATTGGGTGTAAGGGGAAAGGGATTTCAGGGAGAAAGTTATTACACCGCAGAAAATTTAAAACCGGAGGCCGTATTTCGTTACTATGTGAAAGAGGGGATTAAAACAATCAAAGAGAAACGAAGAGAAAGGGAAAAAGAACTCGCAAAACAAGGTAAAGACATTCCATACCCGAGTCTTGATTCTTTGAGAATTGAAGACGAAGAAGAAGCACCGCATTTGTTGTTTACCATTAAGAATTCTTCGGGTGAAACCGTGAGAAAATTAAAAGCGCCCGCTACAAAAGGAATTCAGAAAATAAGCTGGGATCTCAGGTATGCCTCATTTGGTCCGATCGATTTTTCATCATTCGATGAATCTTTTGTTTTCAGTTCAAAGGAAAGCGGATATCTGGTAATGCCCGGAACATACACGGCAAGTCTTTCTAAATACGAGGACGGGAAATACACCGATCTGAACCAGCAACAAAAATTTGAATTGATCCCACTGAATGCTGCAACTCTGCCGGCAAGCGATAAACTTGCATTGGATGCTTTTTCCAAAAAACTGGGTGCGTTGAGAACTTGGGTGAGTACTACAGAGGCCCTTCGCAACGACCTCAATGAAAAAGTAAAGTATATCAAACAGGCATTGATAGATGCTCCGCAATTGCAAACAGAAACAGCTGGCGAATTGAGGCAGATTCAAAAAGCTTTATTGGATGTCAACAGAAGTTTAAATGGCGATGCCACACGAGCAAAGCGCGAATTCGAAACCGCACCGGCAATCAATGGCCGCGTAGGCAACCTGGTTTACGGACTTTGGTCGACAACCTCTGCACCAACAAAGACCTATGAAGATTCTTATGCAGTTGCATACAAACAAATGCAAAAAGTACAAACAGAAATACTGGATTTGGATCAACGCATCCAAAGACTCGAAGCCATTTTAGACAAAGCCGGAGTGCCTTATACACCCGGAAGAAAACCTGTTCCGCCAGGAAGATAAGAATTGCGTATACGATAAGCGTAGCGTAGTCTTCAGACTACGCGCCAGATCAGCGTCGCGTAGACTTCAAACTACGCGACAGTCAGAACTGTCTTCTATACAAAACTAATTTTCCATTGAATTCTCGGACAACCGCATAGTTTTCAAACAACCGACTTTGCATTTCTTGATTTTGATCGGATAAGCTCCACAAAATATAATCGGGATTCTTTTCTCGAATTTTATCAATTTCAAGAATGCCATCCAATTGCAAAGTTTTCCGATGCTTGTCATTCCAAAGCAGACTCGAATGAATGTATGGAGTCGGACTTTCTTTATTTAACAGGAAATAGAGAATGTGATTTGCATTTGCCGTATAGATCCGTTCATTGGATTTGACTTCCTTTTGCATGAAACTGGTGATATCCTTGAGTAGTTCTGGTTTTTGAACAAAACTTTTATGATGAAAAAACAAAATGAGCGCAATGAGTAAAGCAGTTGATGTTTTAAACAACGGCAATTTTATATGATGGCTAAAAGCTTGTCCATATCTGGTTAAAAAAATCATTCCGGCCAGCAGGCTACTTACAGGCATTAATTGTATAAAATAATGTTCAAAATACTTCCCGGGAATTATTATGATTAGCAGATCTAAAATCAACCAGAAATACAAAAACAATCTGGAAGCATGTTTTTGAAACTCATTCGAACGGGCCACTAAAAAAATGATTACAGTAACGGGAAGGAAACGCAAAAAATAATCAGCGAGGAAACGCAAAGAATCCGAAAGGCTCGTTGAAGAAGAGTAATTCCCAGTCACCCGGAATGTATAATACGTAAAAGCATCCCAGGCATTGTTTTGCAAGAAGTAATAGACAACGGTTAAAGTAACGATTAAAAAGCCAAACGCCGCATATAATAATTTTTCTTTTATTAATTTGATAACGGACTTTTCCTGAAAGGAACGAATAATTAAAAAGCAGAATAGCGCAGCAGCATCAGCCGCCGCAACATATTTGGTATGAAAGGCCAACCCGATGAAGACACCTGCGCTGATAGCAGATAGCCAGGTATTATGATAAAGTAAAAGAAAGATAGCAGCGCAATTAAAAAAATTAAAATAGATTTCCGTATTGGGACTAATTCCCCATCTGCTAAACAAAGAAACCATGAAAATATAAACTACTCCTGTGAAGATGGATGCAGTTTTGTTTTGAAGTTGTTTCATTTGAATCCGGCTCAACATGAATGCAGTCGCTGCGATAAATATACAAGCCATCAATCTGGTTGCCCATATCGTTTTTCCAAATAATTTTAGCATGGCGGCATAGATCCCAAAAATCCCAATGGGTTTGGTATCAATTACATCCTGAAGATAAATTTTCCCTTGGAGCAAAGCATCTGCAATCACCAGATACGTCGATTCATCGTGATCGATCACTAAAGGCGAAAAACTAAATACCCGCAATAGAATGGCCAGCAAGAGAAACAACACAAACGGATAACCACCTTTTTTGAAATCAACCATTCGGCCAACATTTTTTAAAACAGCTTTAAAGATAGGCGATTAGAACCTCTTCGCGTAATCTTCAGATCAGCTATGCGTAATCTTCAGACTACGACTACGTTACCCGCTATAAACGAAGTTTAAACTTAAAATCGATATTATCGAAACTGAAATTTTAGCATATTTGCAACTTTATAAACATTATGATTACTTACTTACTTTTCATTGTTGGTATTATCTTTTTACTCAAAGGCGGCGATATGCTGGTCGACGGATCATCATCCATCGCTAAAAATAAAAATATATCACCCATTGTCATAGGTTTGACTATCGTGGCTTTCGGAACTTCGGCACCCGAATTGGTAGTGAATCTGATCGCAGCATCGGGAGGCAATACAGAAATCGCTATTGGAAATGTGCTGGGCAGCAACATTGCCAACATTTTATTGATCCTGGGCATTGCTGCGAGTATATACCCGATCTCTGCAAAAAAAAATACCGTCCTGAAAGAAATTCCTTTTAGTTTACTGGCTGCAGTTTTGGTAGCCGTTACTGCAAATGATATATGGATAGACGGCCAATCGGATTCTGCTATTAGCCGTATTGATGGAATTGTTTATCTTTTGTTTTTTACAATTTTCTTGTATTATATTTTTGGAATTACAGAATCCGAAAAAGATATTTTAGAAACGGAAACTCCGGGATTCAGTAACTATAGATCAATTGTCTATGTTGTTTTAGGAATTGCAGGAATGTTCTTCGGCGGGAAATGGGTCGTTGATGGGGCAGTTAAAATGGCTGAAGCGTTCCAGGTGAGTCAAAGTCTGATTGGTTTGACTGTTGTGGCGATTAGTACATCATTACCGGAATTGGCTACATCAACGATTGCAGCTTATAAAAGGCAAACCGATATTGCTATTGGGAATGTAGTGGGATCCAATATTTTTAATGTATTCTGGATTTTGGGATTGAGTTCGCTTTTCAAACCATTGCCATTTAAAGCGACAGACAACCCGGATATATTGGTTACTATTTTTTCAAGCCTATTATTGCTGTGGTTTATGTTTACTGGCAAAAAACATACGCTGGAGCGTTGGCAGGGGTATATGTTGGTCCTATTATATGTTGCTTATCTGATATTTACCATAGCAACCAAGTCATCCTGATCTTTGTTATCCGGTTTCAATGTCCATACTTCAGTGAATTTTTGAATCAGAAATTCAGCCCTGCCATTTTCATTTTAATTATCTTGCTAATTCCAATTTTAATAAAATTCTTTGAATTCCTTCGAGTCCTCATGTTGGAAATTCCGAAATGTAATTTGTGATTTTCTTAATACATGCATTTCTCCTAAAAGTCAAAAAGCCAAAAAGCCAAAAAGTCAAAAAGTCAAAAAGTCAAAAGTCAAAAAGTCAAAAATCCCTTGTTCACTTCTCAAAATTATGCTTGAAACCAGATACCGCACTGCTGTTAACTCCAAATCGATGCGGTTTGGGTTTAACCAAATCAAGAATTTATAATTTCCAAAAACTTTAAATTGAAATCTGCATCAAGACCATAAACTAATGCAAAAAAAAAATCCGGGATGAAAAACCCCGGATCGTGCGAAACTTTGGTTATTAAACTATGCTATGGAACAAAGATAAGAAAGTCGTTTTACTTCACAATTATTTTTTGGGTCAAAACTTTTTTGCCCTGAGTTACTTTGAGAATAAAGGTACCCGTGGCATTTTCAATTTGAATTTCTTTATCATATGATCCTTCAAACTGATCTATTTTTTCTTTAAATACTTCCTTACCACTTAAATCGAGAACTTCGATAGTGGTCGGTTCTTTTTTTCCTTCAAAGTGAATTTTCATCTGGCCATTGTTTGGGTTAGGACTTCCAGTTAAAACTTCCACATTTAACGATTGTTCTTCGCTGATTTGCTCTGTCTCTGTTTTGGTTTCTTGTTTTTCGCCTGCGATATTTTCAATTTCCATGATTTCTGATTGGCCTTCTCCACCCTTCTTGAAAATGCGGATTCTCTTTTGACCATCGCCATCTTCAATTTTCATAATTTTGTTTTCGAAACATTTTTTATAATCTTCCGGCTTGCAGCAAAATACCTTGCAGGTTTTACTGGGTTTACAGATTCTGCTGGAAAGAACCTCTTCTTTTCTTTCCTGTAAAACTGCCTGAGCAGATTTAACTTTCGTTTCGCGGAGATAACTCAACTTTACTTTGTCGCCGGGTTTTTTTGAAGAAAGGGCTTGAATGACAGCCTCGACATCTTTGGTTTCTTTACCGGCAACAGCCAGGATGATGTCGCCTTCCTTCAATCCGATTTTCTCGGCAGCAGATCCTTCAAATACTTCAATGACCTGTGCTCCATTCAATCCATCTACGTTTTCAAGCTGCACACCTAAAACAGCTTTATTTGGAGAAGCAGATTTCATTTCCTCTTCCAACAATGCATGGTGCTCGGGATTTATTCTGAAAACATGCACTTCTTTCTCATTGGATGGAGAATCGCCATGTTTGCGAACCATCATTTTAATTTTTTGATCGCCACTTTTCAAGTTTTCGACGTCGATGGTTTCAAGGTCTTTGAAATTCCATTCAAAACCTTCTGTTTTCAATTCATTCAGTTCAGCTAAATTGATTGTGTCGGTGGTTTCTTTCGTAGTTTCAACTCCGTTTACATTTTCAACAGTGATTTTTTTAACGATCACTTTACTTTTCTTGGAGGTTTCAGCTTCGCTCTGTGCAAGGATACACGTTGAAGAAACTGCAATCATTAAAAGACCAAATATCCATTTTCTCATAATTAAATATTTTAATTTATTAATTAGTTTGTGTTCCTCTTTCAGCTTCCTGAGAAGTGTCCGGTAAAGTTTTTTCGGATGTATCGGTTTTTACAACGCCGGTTTTGTAAATAATCAAACTTTTACTGGATCTGGGTTGATAACTCATCCCCTGTTTGGAAATGATCCAGGCGCCATCTCCCTCGATCATCGACAAAGAATCAAGTCTTATTTCATTGGGCGTATAAATGATGATCGCGTGTCCCGATTTCTTGGAGTCTTCAGAAGTAGAAACGCGTTGAACGTTTTGTACAACAACTTCAGGTTTTTTCTTAACGGGTTCCTTCTTTATGACTTTGTGTTGGGCTGTTTTAGAAACTTCAGCAACAGTACTTCTACCTGATTTATTTACAACTTTAACTTTTGGAACCATAGAAGTATGCCTGATCAAATCCTTTTCTTCACTTGGAATGGAAATCGGGTTGGGTTCAGCTTTGTATGAAATATTGTATAACGGAATCAATTCCATTTTACCAGTAGTTTTTAAGTTTAACTCCGGATTCAAGCCCAGGAACAACAAACAACCAAGGGTTGCAAACAGACTGATCCTGCTTTCTCTGCTGGTATGTACCGATTGTATGTTTAATACGGATTCAATCCTTCTTCTCAGTTGATTTTTTTGCTTGAAAAATGGAATACTGAAAAGAGGGATGAGTCCTTTTTGTTCTTCAGCTTTCAGGATCAGTTTG
Organism: Saprospiraceae bacterium; assembly: GCA_016716185.1. Lineage (NCBI taxonomy): Bacteria > Pseudomonadati > Bacteroidota > Saprospiria > Saprospirales > Saprospiraceae > Saprospiraceae bacterium. Next base: position 50,414 of record JADJWV010000002.1, read on the forward strand.
GCATAAATGATTGGAGCCTTCACATATTCATTAGCGTGAGCATCGGCAAGCAGTTCCCTGTCTAGTTTAATATGACTAATGAGCATCTGTACCGCCGGATTGAAATAAAACAACAATTCGGTAAGCTGCACAAAGAAATTAATCCAATGATCTTTACTGCAGATATGCGAAATTTCATGTGCGAGTATGCATTCAATTTCTTTGGGCTGAAGTCCGTTGACCCAGGCCGTAGGAATCACAATGATCGGTTTGACCACTCCGGTTAAAAAAGCAGAGCTGATCCGGTCGCTATGCATCAGCAGAATATTTTTTTGAATATTATAATGCTCTTTTATGCGATCAAAGCGATCCAGCCATGTCGGTTGTATAACGTGTTGAGATTGATGTATGAGTTTTTTAAGAAACAAATGGCTGAGTAAAAATCGGATAGAAAAAATCACAGTACCAATCATCCAAGCGGTAAATACCCAAAAGATTATGGATGCATCCCATCCATTAGCGATTTGACCAATAAAAATTGATGAACCATCTTTTTCGCCCAGGATCAAAAACAGGAAATTCCCAAGTCCTAATACAACTACACTGAAGAGTCCCATCAGGGAACTAAGGTATTTAATTTGGGGTCCCGGTTTAAAAATGCGGTTGGCGATCCAAAGAGCAATGACGATAAAAGCGGCCTGCCAGATAGAATCAATCAGAGTATATACGATGGATTCCTGGAGGAAGTTTGGCTGGAACTTAGTAAGGGAGTTCATGCTTTAGCTTTATTTTCCATATCTTTAATAAGCTTTTTGAGATCCCGGATTTCTTCAGGGCTGGCTTTGTAATTTCCCAAAGTCTGAACGACCATCTCCATCGGCGAACCCTCAAAAACCTGATCTATCATGTTCTTTAAAAAATTTTTCTTTACATGATGCTCCTTTATGGCAGCATTATAAAGGTGTATTTTGCCGGACAACTCCCTTTCTACCAATGATTTTTCAAACATGATCTGAAGCATTTTCAGGCTGGTGGTATAACCAACCTCCTTTTTTTCATTCATCACGGCATTGACCTGTTTTACCGAACAAGGCCCCTGTTTCCACAGGATCTGGAGGATTTCCAGTTCTCCTTCTGTGGGTTTAAAATCTGGTTTAGACATAGAAATAGATTAAATCGAGTGAACAAATATGCAATCCCCACTCAAATCTACGAAGTGTTTCGTAATATTTAATATTATTTTAACGAAAATTCATTCTTGTCGTGATCTCATACCTGTCCTTGTTCAGGATCAGCATCGGTCCTTTTGTGTTTCCAACGCCGGTGCGACCACAACCAGAGCCGGGGATCGGACTGGATCGCTTTTTCCAGGCAACGGGCATATCGTTCGGTGATTTCGTGGTCTGACAACATCTCTTCCCCGTCCCAGAGCAATTCAAAACGCACTCTGTAATTAGCAAAGCTGCTTTTATATATCCAGGGAAAAACCACCGCATTGCTGTTTTTACGGGCAATGGCTTCTGTGCCATGAATGAAAGCAGTTTTTTGATTGAGAAAATAGGTCCAGTAGCAATTATCAGGACCAGGCGGACTTTGGTCGCCTATAAAGAGGCTAACATTGACTTCCCCCGACTTCCAACGATCTAATAAAAACTTATAAGCTTTAGCAGCAGGCACGCAATAGAGACCAAATCGCCTGCGAATGGAAGCGATCAATCCGTCGAAATACGCATTGCTCAGAGGGAGGTATAAACCATAAACCGGAAGATTCAGTTGAAGTGGAAACGCAGCATACCATTCCCAATTGCCCAGATGAGCTGCGTAGATGCTGACGCTTTTACCTGAATTAAACAGCTTGTGAATAAGCTCGGGATTTTCAAGCACAAACCGCTTTTTCATTCCGCTTGCCGATAATGTGGCCGCTTTTAGGGTTTCCACAATCAATTCAGAAAAATGCCGGTAAAAATCCCTGGATATTATTTTTAACTCCACTTCATTTTTCTCAGGAAATGCAGCTTTTAAATTATTTTTTACTACATTTTTTCTATAGCTGGATAAGAAAAATAGCAGGCTGTACAAGATTTCAGAAATAACTTGCAGCAACCGCAGTGGCAGACAGGAAATCAAATAAACAGGAGCATATTTGATCGGGGTGTTGCTATGCTTATTGAAATCATTCAATTTCGAAGGAGTTTTTTTTCAGAAGTTTTTAAACTACTTTCCAACATCTGATTTTATTAGTGTTCTTTTAGTCGATGTTGGAACGGTTGTTCACTTTTAATAAATTAATGTAATATTCGCGGGTTTGCTCCGCACGATCATCAATGGCTTTCCAGACTTTTTCTTTTGGAGAATAGATTTTCTCCTGCCACCATTCGGGATGTGTGAGTACCTGCAAACGTTTGTTTTCATGCCGTTCAAGCACTTCAGCCAACCTTTGATGACGCCAGTACCCGTTTGAGTCAGAACAATAAGCTACTTCTCTCTTAAAATAAGTTGAATACGTATTTATCAATCCGCTATAATGCAAGGCCTCACATTGAAGATCAAATGCAGAAGGATTGTGAAACGAAAATGTATCAATATTTACATGAAAAAGATCCTGAAGAAAGTTGATTTCCAATGCTAAATATTTTTCCAGTTGATCTGTGTTCTGTATCCCGTAATAACTGCTGTCGAAGTGCAGTTGGATGGAATGTCCCAGTTCGATTATTTTAAAAATGAGTTCTGTATTGCTTTTTTCCAGCAGGTTGTAAAATTCCGAATGCAACAATAAAAAATATTGGGCCTTAATTCCTAGTTGGTGTTCGATTTTAGCAAGCTGGTACGCCGAAGGAATTGACATGTCCAGATCGTGTCGCCAGACCACGAAATGATCGCTATGGAGGCATGAAGAATAATTTAGAAAGGGATAATAACTTTTTGCCTGAATCAATAATTTTTCATAAGCTACAAGCGTAAAATCTGAGAAATGATATTTCGTAGAATTGTCAGTGAGCATATCCTCCATTCGGGCTTAAAGATAATAAGGAATGTTATAGGCACTATAATGTTCCTTTCCTCTTCCACATTTTTGTTGGGAAGAACACAAGATTAGTTTATGCTTTTGATTCAATGTGAATTCCCGCAATTTTATCGTACATACTTTGCTGTCCTTTATTCAGGATCAGGCTGAGAAAATAGATGAACACCAAAATTTGGGGCATAATAAGAAAAAACCAGACCCAGGCAGGCGTGGTTTCTCCAATTCGATGGTGGTACATCAATCCATGTACTCCTGTATGAGCCAACTCCCATGGCAGATACTTAAGTAAATTCCTTATAAAAATAGATTGTTTTCTGTCCGGTGATTCAGAAATAACTACGAGTTTGCATAATTTTTTGCCTGGAGTTGCTTTCCATTCACTAAGTTCCGCTATGCAGGAAAATAAAAATACGGGCAGGGTAAGCGTTAAAAATCCGATTATTTGTGCGAAGATTGGATTTAATAACTCTTCATCAGGATTATCGGCAATGAAAATTTTACTTATTCCAAATAGAATAAATGCATAAACGATAATGAGGAGCAGATCTGCAATACTGGCAATAATCCGGGCTAAGAGAATATTTGAAGTCATTGATTTAATGATAAGGCGATGAAATTATTTATATTAAAATAAATTATAAGTTTTATAAGAATTCAATAAAAGAATCTTGCATTTACTTTTTCCTGGTTTTCTGTTTAAATTTACTTTCATACAATTCAATCCATTGTTTAGCACTCATCTTTTTCATCAATTGCCCGATCAGTTTATAGGGAATTTCATCCAGCTTTTTAAAACGGATACAACTTTTTCCCATATCCAGTTTTTGTTTGCTGTGTTTGGGGTACTCAGTCACAAACCAGTTCAATAATTCAGGATCCGAGTAAATTCCCATGTGGTAAAAGTTGATGGAGTCTTTTTGCGAAGCAAGTCCTGCAAAAGGCAGGGGCTCGCTGGGTTTGCAATGGTAACCTGCGGGATATATAGAATGTGGAACGACATAACCTAATCCACCATAGCTGATACCAGCCTCAAATCCTTTGGGCAGGTTTTTTAAAATCACTTCGTGCAATTTATTAAATGCTTCGAAACGCTCCTCAGGTACGTTGAGCAGAATCTCATTTACAGTTTTTCCATTGGCTTTCATTTGGTATAAGTTTTATTTAGGCTTCATTTCAAATGTTTAAACATGATTTGTGTAATTCATTTAAATACAGTCTTGATTTACAAAATTGAGCAAATTAATTTTAAAAGAAAATTCCAAATCAATTTTTTTGAATTTATTGAGATCCCAAGCCCGAACCTGATTTATTTGTTAAAATTTCATTTTACTACGCGTTTAAACCATTCCAAAAATTCAATCTCGTCTACGATGGACCATGAATGCGGATGGCGCTGTCCATTCGAGCGATAACCTGTTTTAAAAGATTGCATGAATTCAGCTCGGGTATTGCCCATGAGTACCAAACGATTGATGAGTTCAGCAGTTACTTCGTAATTTGAATTATGTACCGTTTGATTTCTGTTTTTGATTCGCCAGGCAATATCGACGTCGTGGTAAGTCCGGACCGCCATTTTTTTTAGCCAACGTTCGTTCTCACCGTATTCTTTATTCATACTAAAAGCTGTTAATTTCGAGTACAACTTGACATTTTCTCTGGGAATGCCGTATTCTTTTTTAATATCTGCCATTGCTCGGACTGCTTCTTCGACTGCAATCTCAGAATAATTGTTTTCCGCAGTTTCTTCCAGTTGATCGTAAATTGTAAATATGTCAATGGGAGAATCCACGGTAAATATCGCCTTCGGTTGAATAGGAAATTGTCCGGGAAATTCATTACATAATTCGACATACCTCAAAGCGATCATTCCTCCGGCTGAGTAGCCACCCAATACAAACGTATTTCTGGCTGGCTTATACCGGCTGTTTACATCAGTGAAAATTCGACTGAGTTTAGCCTGGATGATGGAGTCTGCATACAATTTGTTTCCGGCAGCAATAAAGATGGTCAGAATATTGTTTTCTTTTGCCAGCCGGTGGAGTCTTGTTTCTGGCGGACTATCTTCTGCACGTTGCCCGTAACCTGCAATTAAAACCAAAACGCCGTCAATTTTACCTGAGCGGGGTTCGACAGCAAGATAATAGCCACTGTAAAAATCTGATTCATCAAGCATAATCTTCTTCAGCCCTTGCCCTTGAACCCGATATCCTATAAAGTACAAAGCAGTGAAGCAAATAAGGAATTTAATGATTTGCATTCATGGGATAGTTAAGGTGTACATTTATTCAATTAAACTTATTTTCTTTTCAAGTATTTTACCAAAATATATAATTAACATAAGAGGAATTAATGATTTTGAATCAGAATGAGTAACACAAAAATTTAAATTTAATATGTATAGAATTATTAAAGTCAAACGCTTTGATGCACCTTCTTCAATGAATAAACCATGAATCCACTTGAGATATTTTACTTTTCAACTTTCAGTTTAAGATTTTCGAGACCTTCGAATTCTACTCCCAAGCCATGATCCATAGGCCTTACGCCTTCAGCCTTAATCCTTCACCCTCATTTAATTCTTCCAACCTATCCAGCCATCCATCCAACAGTTCGAAATCGAAGATGCCTGTCTGACTTTCAGAACCGGGATGGATCACAAATCCGCAAATCGCATCGTGCACCGGTGGATGCTCATGGAGATCCGATTCTAAAAAAACATTTTCTTCGTCTGAAAGTGGCAACGCAACAACATTGTTAATGTGATACAGCACGGAATCCTTATTTGGACTTTCAGAATTTCCGGTATCGTCAATTGTCGAACTTCCTTCATAAAAGATGCTTTCCCAGGCATGGCAGTAGCCATCGAGATTTTCAAAGACTGTTCGGTCCTCCGGATGTTTGCAAATTCCAATCAACTTTGGTCCCTCGAGCCATTCCCGAAATTGCCCGATGAGCTGTTGCGTCTTTCCGGATTGCTCAGCGTCCAGTTCAATACCGATAAAATCCACTTCGCGGGCAGCGAGATAACGGCCGATGGTAAGGTCCCTGACCGGATACGCAAAAACTTTATATCGTCTCGACAGATTCATCAAATAAATTTAGTTGTGCATGCTTAAAAGTAAAGCTCTTGCGGTGAAAATCACTCAATCCGAATTGAACGATGGCTTTCCGATGCAATTCGGTTGGATATCCTTTGTTTTGATTCCAGCCATAAACAGGAAATAGATGGTGTATGCTTTCCATATAAGCATCCCTGTGGGTCTTGGCTAAAATGGATGCGGCAGCGATACTCTGAAACCGGGCATCGCCCTTTACGAAGCATTGTTGTTCGAGAGGGAGTCCCGGAATATTCATATGCCCGTCGACCAGGACAAATACCGGAGTTTGGCTGAGTCTTAACACAGCCTGAGCCATAGCACTCAAAGAAGCCTTCAAAATATTGATGCGGTCTATTTCTCCGGCATCCATGGCCACAACAGCCCAACATGCGGCCTTTTCTTCAATTTCTTTCCGGAGTTTTTGGCGTGCGGTTTTACTTAATTTTTTGCTGTCGTTTAATCCGTCAATGGGGTGCTCGGGGTCCAGCATTACCGCTGCCGCATAAACCGGCCCGGCCAAACAGCCTCTCCCCGCTTCATCGCATCCGGCTTCATATAAAATATTTTTATAATATGTTAGCAATTTCGGCGCCAATTTTGCTTATTATTTTATAGTTTTGCACGTCGCAAAGTAAGAAAATATGCGTTGTTGGTTAATCCCTGTCCTGATCCTGTTTTTTATTGATTTTAATTCTCCTGCAGCCCAAACCAAGTGGCAGGCTGCTACGGTTTTACTCGAAGGTAAACCCTTAAGCACTCTTCTGGCTACAGGAGTTGCTTTTGATCACGGTCACTACCACCCGGGCGAATCGTTTAGCGGCGATTTTACCGAACAGGAACTTGAAAAAATCCGTCAGGCAGGTTTCCGGATTGAAAAAAAGCATTACCACAGCCTGCAATCGCGCAATGCTCCCAATCAGTGTGGGGATCCGGAAGAAAAAGAACCGGAATACATCCTGCCTACGAATTATCCATATGGCTCTATGAACGGGTATCCAACCCTCCGCGAAATTTACGAATCACTCGAACTGATGGAGGCTCTTTATCCCAATCTCATAACCGTCCGTCAAATCATAGGCGATTTCAGGACGTTTGAAGGAAACAGGATTTATTACGTTAAAATTTCCGACAATCCTTATATGGACGAAGCGGAACCCGAAGTCCTGTACACGGCCCTGCACCATGCCCGTGAACCGGCCGGAATGAGCCAGATGCTCTATTTCATGTGGTATTTGCTCGAAAATTACAACCGCGATGCGTCTGTGAGAACGCTGGTCAACGAACGCGAGCTGTTTTTTATACCTTGCGTGAATCCCGATGGTTATCTGTACAACGAAGAAACAGAACCAACTGGTGGGGGGTTCTGGAGAAAAAATCGAAATCCCAATCTCGACGATATAGGTACCGACCTCAACCGGAACTATGGTTATGGTTGGGCTTACAACAACTCGGGCTCGAGCCCTTCAGGTACCTCCGATGTTTTCAGGGGCGATGTTGCTTTTTCTGAGGTAGAAACACAGGCCGTCAAGTTTTTCTGCGAAAATCGGGATATTTCTATAGCTTTAAATTACCACAGTCACGGCAATCTGCTCATCATTCCCTGGGGTTACCTCAACCAGCCTACTGAAGATTCACTGCTCTATTACGAGATGGCAAAGGACATGACGCGGTACAATAAATTTCAGGTAGGCACTTCCAACGAAACACTTAATTATTCGGTAAATGGTGTATCCGATGACTGGATGTATGGAGAGCGCAGTTCAAAAAAGAAAATATTAGCGTTCACGCCTGAAGTGGGTTACGCATTCTGGCCTAACAGAATAGATATATATGCCATCAATCATTCGGCGCAATACATGAATTTCATGGCAGCCTGGAATGCCGGTAGCGCAGCACATGTACACGAAACCAGTTCTGTTTCCGTATCTGGAGATACCGCCTATTTGCAACTGGAAGTCAGTCGCACCGGGATCCAACAAAACACCATCACTTTGGAATTGACGGCTTCAATTCCGGAGATCACATTTTTAGAAAACGATATTCAATTTCAAATCGGACCTGGCGAAACGATCAAAAAGCAAATCGCTTACGTTTTTAGTTCAAAACCCAAAAAAGGAGATTCAATCGATTTTCAGGTTAGACTGACCACCGGTTCTTTTACTGAATCCATTTCCAAAAAGAAAATTTATATCGGCAATTCAAATTGGTCTGAAAATTTTGAAGATTTAAACCGCTGGTACCATAGAGGCGATCAGGGTTGGTTGCTTACTACCGAAACTTTCTACACGGCTCCATATTCGCTGACGGATAGTCCGAATGCGCCGATGGATCCCAATATTCTAAAAATCCAGCAATACACAAATACCATTGATCTATCCAATGCCAATTATGCTTTTCTGAGATTTAAAGGGAAATGGCAAATGGATAATGAAACTGATTTTGCTCAGATCAAAGTATCCGACAATGGTCAGCATTTTGAAGCTTTATGCGGTTATTATACCGTCAATGGAACTTTGTCACAGGCATTCGACGAACCCGTATATTGCGGCGTTCAAAATGATTGGGTAACAGAATGGATCGATCTGAGTGCCTATCTTGGAAAACAAATCCAGTTGCAATGTTATATGTCCTCCGGTCAGAATCTCGACCTCAACGATGGAATTTATCTGGATGATTTCGAAATTTATACGGACATCGCAACAAAAGGAGAAGAGCTTGAAGGAAATTGGAATTCTATGATTTACCCACAGCCAAACCGGGGTATATTTACTTTACAAATCGACAGCGATTTGGATTTAGCGACCACTAAATTTATCATGACAGGTAATTCCGGAATCAGTACAGAACTGCATCCCACTTCAGATAAAGCTCAATTAAGATTTCAAATTTCTGATTTCAATGCTGGAATCTATATTTTGTCTGTAATCCCAAAGAAAGGTGTGCCCAGGCAGCACAAGATCGTAATACACTGATATGGATTTAAGTTTTTTAAATAGGCTTCAGCTGCTTTCTGATAATCACGGCAGCTGGTGTGGCTCTGCTTCATTTCCTTCTACAGAACAAATCGCTTCCCGTTCGCCTGTAAATGGTCTGCTCATCGGCAAGGTTGGAGTGACCGGAAGAGAACATTACGACGAAATTGTTCAACAAGCCATTCAGGCACAAAAAATCTGGCAGTCAGTTCCTGCTCCCAAAAGAGGAGAGATTGTCCGGCAATTTGGCGATGCCTTAAGTCATTATAAAAATGAACTGGGGCAACTGGTTTCCTATGAAATGGGAAAAAGTCTTCAGGAGGGTCTCGGGGAAGTCCAGGAGATGATCGACATCTGTTATTTTGCAACGGGACTTTCAAGGCAGCTATATGGATTGAGTATGCACTCAGAAAGGCCTAAACATCGCATGTACGAGCAATGGCATCCCCTGGGTTTGGTAGGCGTGATTTCAGCTTTTAATTTTCCGGTTGCAGTATGGTCCTGGAATGCCGCACTGGCCTGGGTGTGTGGTAATGCGGTGATCTGGAAGCCTTCCGAAAAAACACCGCTCTGCAGCATAGCCTGCCAAAACATTATTCAACAGGTATTTGCACAAAACGGCGTTCCCGACGGAATTTCTTGTATCGTCAATGGAGATTATCGGGTTGGAGAATATTTAAGCGAGGATTCGAGAATTCCATTGGTTTCTGCTACCGGTTCTGTCCGTATGGGCAAAATTGTAGGGAAAGCGGTTGCATCCCGGCTGGGTAAAAGCATACTCGAACTTGGAGGCAACAATGCCATCATTGTTTGTCCAAGTGCAGATTTGAAAATGGTATTGACAGCAGCCGTATTCGGTGCCGTAGGGACAGCCGGACAGCGATGTACAACAACCAGAAGATTGATAGTACACGAAAGTATTTATAGCACGGTAAGACAAAAACTGATCGAAGCTTATTCACAGTTGAAAATCGGAAATCCTCTCCAAACTGAAAATCACATGGGGCCATTGATCGACGAACAGGCCGTTGAAAATTACCTCAATACTTTGAAAGAAATTGAACTGCAGGGAGGAAAATTCGCAGTACCCGGGGAAGTGCTTACCGATCCCGAATACATCAGCAAGTGTTATGTAAGGCCTTGTATTGCAGAGATCGATCACCAGGCGAGTATCGTTCACCACGAAACCTTTGCTCCCATCTTATACCTGATCCCTTATCGCACACTCGATGAAGCCATAGCCATCCAAAACGAAGTTCCTCAGGGGCTTTCTTCCTCGATCATGACGCAAAATCTTCAGGAAGCCGAATACTTTTTATCGCAATTGGGATCCGACTGCGGCATTGCCAATGTCAACATCGGCACCAGCGGAGCGGAGATCGGTGGTGCGTTTGGGGGCGAAAAAGAAACCGGTGGAGGACGCGAAAGCGGTTCCGATGCCTGGAAAGCATACATGCGCAGACAAACCAATACCATCAACTATTCATCGGATCTGCCTTTGGCACAAGGCATTCAATTCAACTTATAAACTAACAGTTGTTAGTAAATTTTTAAAATGATGTCTGAATTTAAAAAATCTTTATTTAAATATTTACAAAAATATTTATAGAATTATGTAAAAAAATGTATTTTTGGTGAAATCTTGGACTGTAAATGAATGAAATTATTTTTTTAATTGAAGAATCTTTGGAAGGTGGATATGAAGCTCGTGCTTTAGGGTATTCAATTTTTACACAAGCTGAGTCCATTGAAGATTTACATGAAAAAGTCAGGGATGCAATCCAATGCCATTTTGAAAATGGAGATACTCCTTCAATTATCCGGTTGCATTACGTAAAGGAAGAAATATTGTCCTATGAAGTTACCTAGGGATATATCTGCTGAAGACCTGATTAGACTTTTAAGGAAATTAGGCTACGAAATAACAAGACAGACCGGAAGCCATATCAGACTAAGTTGTAACCTCGAAAATTTCCAGTATCACATAACGATTCCAAATCATGACCCTATTAAAATAGGAACGTTAAATTCTATTTTGAATACAATTTCAGTTCAAATGAATGTAAGCAAGGAGAAATTAATCGAGATGCTTTAAATTTTTTAATTTATTCCTTGATTTCTTGAAATTTTGTATAAAAATGGGTTAAAATATAAAGTGTAAAATATGCCCACTTTGAATACAGATAATATATCTTCAATTTGATCAGTAATTCATCCTAATTAAGGCTTCAATAAAATAGATGATCCCACCTTAAACAAGCTAAACTTACCTTTGTTAGCGTTAAATAACAGATTCAGCAACATGAAATATCTTGTACTCCCATTACTTTTCCTGATTTCAGCCATCCAGGCTCAGGATCCGCGCCTGGCTCAGGAATATTTCAACAATGGCGAATTTGAAAAAGCTGCATCCCTCTATCAGGAAATGTTGAAGAAAAATCCGGCAAATCCGGGTTTTTTCGAAAAATATTTCGAATGCATTCTTGCCCTTAAAAAATATGACGATGCTGAAGAAATTCTGAATAAGGAAATCCGTAAACGGCCCAAAGAAGCCTTACTTCATGTTTTCTATGGCAATTTGTGGACCTATAAAAATGAAGTCAAAAAAGCCGAGCAACAATACCTTTTAGCTGTAGAAAAAACGCCATCAGATGTAATGGGTGTACATAAATTGGGCAATGCTTTGATTCAGCTCACGCGTTATGATCTGGCCATTCAGGTTTATGAAAAAGGGGAAAAGAATATCAAACCGCAAACGAGGTTCACCTACAACCTGGCCGATCTGTACAGAAGGAAAGGCGATTATTCTAAAATGATCCTGTATTACCTGAACGGGGTTGAGGAAAAAACGGTTCAACTCATCAATGTCCAAAGCATCATTGTGGCGTATTTCTCTGAGGAAGAATACCGCGAACTTCAGGCTCAACTATACGAACGCATCGAAGCTAAACCAGAAATTCCGGAATTTTCAGAATTGCTCATGTGGTCTTATGTTCAGTTGAAAGATTACCAGGGAGCCATGCAACAAGCCAAGGCGCTGGACCGGCAGTTCAACGAAAATGGAAATCGGGTTTTTCAATTGGCCATGACAGCCTACCTCGATAACGATTATCATACCGCAATTTCAGGTTTCTCTTACGTTCGCGACAAAGGGCCTTCGAATTCATTTTACCATGAATCTTACAGACAACTTTTGGTTTCACGGCGCAATTTGATCGTCGAAAAAAAGGACTATTCAAACACTGACCTGATTCAATTGGAATCCGATTATCAAAAATATCTGGCGGATTTTGGAAGGAATTATTTGTCTGCTCCTCTGATCATTGAATTTGCCGAACTGGAAGCCAGATATCTGGGAAAAGTAAGGGAAGCCATCATGCTCCTGGAAGATTTGATTAAACTCAGTTATGTCGATAATCATATCAAATCCAAAGCCAAACTCAATCTGGCAGATTATTATTTAATCATTGGAGAAAGATGGGAAGCAACCTTATTGTATTCTCAGGTGGATAAAGATTTTACTGAAGATGAACTCGGAGAAATGGCACGTTTTAAAAATGCACGGCTCTCCTATTTTGCAGGCGACTTTCAATGGGCGCAGGAACAATTTGACATTTTAAAAAATGCAACCAGCAGACTGATCTCAAACGATGCAATCGATCTCTCGGTTTTTATTCTCGACAATCTGAACCAGGACTCAACAGGTGAAATACTTTTGAAATACGCTTCAGCAGAATTAAAATTATTCCAGAATCAGTACGATTCGGCACTGTGGATACTCGACAACATCTCGTTTACGGATCCTGAAGTAGTTTTCCTGGAAGACGACGTGTGGTATCTCCAGGCTAAAATTTATCAGCAGCAGCAACGTCTGGATGAAGCCATTGAAAAATATCAGAAGATCCTCGATAAACATCCGGAAGAGATCAGAGCCGACAATGCCTTATGGGAAATGGCTAAAATATACGATCAGCATTTAAATAACACAGCTAAAGCCATGGAGCTCTACGAAAAATTGTTTATTGATTTTAGCAACAGCGTACAGGCCGTGGAAGCCAGAAAACGATACAGACAACTCAGAGGCGATAAACTTCAATAAATTGCTACTGAGCTTAAGGGGGGGGGGAAAATTTGGGGGGGGGGTGGGTAGGGAGGAATTTTTTTTTTTTTAAAAAAAAAAAAATTTTTTTTTTTGTTTGGGAAGAGGGAAAAAATTTGGGGGGTCTTTTTTTTTTTTTGGGGGAAAAAAAAAAAAAAATAATATATATTTGGGGGGGGGGGGTTGGTGTTTCCCCCCCCCCCTGTGTGGGGGGGGGGGGCGGCCGCGGGGGGGGGGGTGTGGGTTGGGTCTCGAAAAAAAAAAAAAAAAAAAAAGGTGGGGGGGGGGGGGAGGTTTATTTTTTGTTTTTTTTTTTGTGTTTTTTTTTTTTTTTTTTTTTTTGGGGGGGTTTTTTCCCCCATTAAGGGGGGGGGGAACCGGGGGGGGGGGGGGGGGGGGGGGGGGGTTTTTGGGTTTTGAAAAAAAAAAAAAGTTTTTGATTTGATCCCTTTAAAATTCCAAACGGAATTTATCGCTTAAATAGAGTACCCAAAAGTTTTCCAAACAATCCTCCACCACTGCTTTGATTTGCGGCAGGTTGACCGCCACTCAAAACTCCTCCGATTACATTTCCTAAAAGGTCTCCAAAGGCACCTCCCTGGGCAGATTGTGCAGAGCCCATGAGAATGCTGGCAAGATCGATGATCTGTCCGGCTCCACCCGAGGGCGCAGCTTGTGCTTGTGGGGCATTACCCCCGGAGCGTAATAATTTACCCAAAACCGACATGACAACAGGTGCCAATATGGGCATCAGTTTCATGATCTGCGATAAATCCAATCCTGATTTCTGACTGATGTTTTGAGCGACTGCTTCCTGTTTATTGCCAAGAATATGGCCTAAAATTCCCATACCATTGGCCTGATTGCCGCTTGCGGTTCCCGACATCATACCACCAACAAAACCCATGATATCGTCCAGCGAACTGCCATCGTGGTCGCGGTCCAAAGCGCTAAGAAGGGAGTTCAACCCGGTTCCCGAAGAAGTATTGTTTGCCAATCCACCCACCAGGGCAGTAAAAATTCCTTGGGTAGCGGTTGCAGTCTGGTCTTCAGAAGCTCCAATCTGCTGACTGATTTGGCCAAGAACCTGATTATTCATCTGGTCCTGCAGCATTTTCATGAGGTCCATATTTCTTTTTTTAAAATTAAGGTACAAAGGAACACAATTGCAAACAGATTTCCTAATGCTTATGTCTTGCTTAAATGAACAGGAATGTTCTGCCTTCTAAATTATTTTTTTCTGAAATTTAAACTTTCTGAAATTAATAAACTAACGTTCGTTAGTAATTATTCTGACTTTAAATACAAATCAAATAAAAAAACCTCCCAGCCTCCCAGCCTATATGCCTACATGCCTCCAAGCCAAGCCTCCAAGCCTCCAAGCCTACATGCCTCCCAGCCTCCCAGCCTCCCAGCCTCCCAGCCTCCATGCCTCCAAGCCTACATGCCTACATGCCTCCAAGCCTCCCAGCCTCCAAACACTTTGCTCTCCCCTCCATCATCCCTTCTCCAGCTCTTTTTCGATCAACGGTTTTTCATCGCTCACGTGCTGACCGCTTAACGGGGAAGGTTCTGCTGATTTGTCTTTGTGATAGGGCGACGGACCAATCAATCGCTCTACGTCGGATTTGTGTAAGACTTCTTTGCGAAGTAATTCCTGGGCAAGAATTTCCAATTCTTTTCCTTTATCCTTCAATAAATTTTGAGCACGCAGATATTGAGATTCAATCAGAACTCTTACTTCCTGATCCATGATGCGGGCTGTATCTTCACTGTAGGGTCTTTGAAAGGCTTCTTGTGAAAGTCCGTAGTAAGATACGTTGCCTATTTTATCGTTCATCCCAAAAACATTGACCATACTGTAAGCCATTTTTGTGACGTGGTCCAGGTCGCTTTGAGCTCCGGTCGATATTTTATCAAACATGATCTTCTCCGATGCTCGTCCGCCTAATGTCATGCACATGCGGTCGAGTAAAGCTTCGGTGCGCGTAATGTATTCCTCCTTGGGCAGATACTGAGCGTATCCTAAGGTCCCAATCCCTCTTGGAACAATCGTGACTTTGACCAACGGAGATGCATATTGCAAATACCATCCGATAATGGCATGTCCGGCTTCGTGGTAAGCAATGATCTCCTTTTCTTCGGGGGAGATCAGTTTGTTCTTCTTTTCCAATCCGCCGATGACGCGATCCAGAGCATAGTTGAAGTCATCCAGGTCGATGGCTTTTTTATCTCTTCTTGCTGCAACCAAAGCGGCTTCATTGCAAATATTGGCAATTTCTGCACCAGCAAATCCGGGCGTCATTTCGGCAAGAACATAAGGAGTCACATCTTCAGCAAGTTTCAAGGGCTTCAAATGAACCTTGAATATTTCCTCGCGCCCCTTGAGGTCAGGAGGATCTATACCAATTTGCCTGTCGAATCTTCCGGGGCGCAGCAAAGCGCTGTCTAAAACATCCGGACGATTGGTAGCTGCCATCAGGATTACACCAGACTCTGTTCCAAACCCATCCATTTCCACCAGCAACTGATTCAGTGTGTTTTCGCGTTCGTCATTTCCCCCCTGAATTGTGTTTCTGCCCCGGGCACGGCCCACGGCGTCGATCTCATCGATGAAAACAATACACGGAGCTTTTTCGCGGGCCTGTCGGAATAAATCCCTTACCCTCGAAGCCCCGACACCCACAAACATTTCCACAAAATCGGAACCCGATATGGTAAAGAAAGGAACAGCGGCTTCTCCAGCCACAGCTTTGGCCAACAGTGTCTTTCCCGTTCCGGGAGGCCCTACCAGCAAAACTCCTTTCGGAATTTTTCCTCCGAGCGAAGTATATTTTTTAGGATTTTTTAGAAAATCCACTATTTCCATAACCTCTTCCTTGGCTTCGTCCAATCCGGCCACATCTTTGAATGTCACATTGGTCGATTCATCTTTTTCAAACAGCGTAGCTTTCGATTTGCCAATGTTGAAGATTTGCGCTCCCGGACCGGAACCTCCACCGCCGACGCGACGCATCAAAAACATCCAGATGGCCAGGATGATGAGAAAAGGAACAACAAAAGACAAAATCGGACCCAGCCAATTTTGTTTTTCTTCATAACTGATGCTGATTTTATTGGGAAGATGGTCGTTATACTTGTCGATTTTCTCCTGGAATTTTTCAGCAGGTCCGATATTAAAATAATATTGCGGACGACTGCCTTGAGTTGCACTCAACTTGTCTTTGTAATCATCTTTGTTGATCGATTCAGGCCTTAAATAAACATAAGCCTGTTTTAGATTGACCACTTCAATTTTCTCGATATCGCCCCTCAAAGCCATATCGTCAAATCTCACTGAATTGATGTTGCCTTTACCGGGTGAAGCCATATAAAATAAATTCACTCCGATAATGACCAGTAAAATGATTCCGTATATCCAATAGGCGTTAAACCCCTCTCCGGGTTTTTTTGGTTGGCCGCTGGGCGATGGTTGTTTTTGCTCCATGTTGATTGAATACTAATTCCAGATGATAAACGATGTACTTCAAATTAAGTTGCGGCTCCTACAGATTCTGGTACTCTGTAATGCGGGCATCACTCCATAAATCCTCGAGTTCGTAGTACCTCCTCGTTTCCTTATCGAAGATGTGCACGACTACGTCAAAAAAATCGACCAATACCCATTTTGCCCCAAGCTGGCCTTCTGAGTGGGCTATATTTCCGGTTTCTTCTTTGACCCGGCGTTCCACATTCCCTGCGATCGCTTTTATTTGTGTGCTGCTGTCTCCCTCGCAAATGATAAAATAAGAACTTGGCGCATCGGGAAGCTTTCGCAAATCAAGAAGGACGATGTTTTTACCTTTGATATCGCGAATGGCATCGATGATGAGGTCCAGAAAAACTTGATCTTTTTGGGAGGCGGATTTGGATTTTGATAACAGTGTTGACAATATTAACTATTGAATTTTAAAGAAGTAAATATATAAATATTTTTGAATATAATATTATAAATGCTGCCCATGCGATTTGATTTTCCACACCTGTCATTTACAAGTACGGACTCTACGAATTTGCAGGCACTAAATTACCTATCAAAAACCAATCCAGAGTCGGGTTTTATGCTGATTGCAGACTTTCAGACAGCAGGCAAAGGACAATTTGGCAGAAATTGGGAAAGCGAGACGGGTACGAACCTACTCTGCAGTTTCATTTTTGGTCCGCTAAACTGGTCAATCAAACAATTATTTAATCTGCATTTAATATCCGCATTGGCTATTTTCCGGTTACTGGAAGAAAATCAACTCAATAAACTGAGTATCAAATGGCCCAATGACATCTATGCAGGCAACAAAAAAATAGCAGGAATATTAATCCAAAACATCATCAAAGAGCAAAAACTCCAATGGACGGTGATAGGATGCGGAATAAATGTCAATCAATCCCAGTTTTCAGATACCATAAATGCAAGTTCCATATTCCTCGAAACCGGAATGAAATTTTCAATAGATGTTTTGGCCTGCCGCTTAAGAGAATTACTTATTGAATATTTTCAAGCCGGGCACCGGATGGAAGATTTGTTGGCCAAATACAACGCTGCCTTATATGGCAAAAATCAATTGAAATCATTACGCTTAAAAAATGATGAATCAATTCGCGTAGAAATTCAATCCGTCAACGCGATCGGAAATTTAATCGCCAAAAATGAACATGGCGAATTTTTAGAACTGACTCATGGCGAAACGAATATTGATTGGTAATGCATGTATTTTCTGCTATGGTATTGGATTTAAAATCATTCCATTGAAATATTACAAATTCGCAATCAAATTTCACAAGCTTAACTTCAACTTTATTTTCCAAGGTTTGATTACCTAAAAGTCAAAAAGTCGAAGGGCCGAAATGTCAATTTATTTCCCGCACCGGCCGGGGGGGTTTTTTTTTTTAAAAAAAAGAAAAAAATTTTGGGGGGGGGGGGGGGGGGGGGGATTGGGGGGTTTCTTTTAATTAGTTTTTTATCAAAATTTCAAAAAGTCGAAACTTCGAAACTTCGAAACTTCGAAACTTCGAAACTTCGAAACTTCGAAACTTCGAAACGTCAAAAGGTCAAAAAGTCAAAAAGTCAAAAGGTCAAAAAGTCAAAACCTCTCAAATTAATACCGCCCCTAATTAAAATGTTTTCTATCCTTTACTATAATTTGAACCGGATTTTCTCCTTCTCCATTTAAAGAACTCCATCCATATCACACTTAATAATCCCAACCCCGCACACATCATAACTTCAGCAAACTTTAGAGCTTCAAATCTGAAAACCGTTTGCAATGCAGGATGATAAAGTGTTGTCATCAAGGCCAGAATGGAAATTCCAAGAATGAGCGGAACCAATTTATTTTTATAACGCAGCGTGGTCCAGATCGATTCGATAAATGAGCGATTAACGAGCGTTAGGAACACGTTTGCAAAAACCAGGTTCGTATAAAGCAAACTCCTCACTTTTTCTTCCGGATAGGAAGCATACATCGCGTACCGGGCAACGGCCAGACAAAATGCTGTGATCACAAGTCCCTGGACGATGCTGGTATTTAACTCACTCCAGGTGAACAATTCATTGGTGGATTTTCTCGGAGGTTTGACCATCGATTGTGGCTCAATGGGTTCATTTTCAAATACAATAGAACAAGTTGGCCCCATAATGAGCTCTAAAAAAACAACGTGAACCGGTGAAAAGAAATCGGTATAATCCCAAAAGAAGATCAGCGGCAAGGTCACAATCAGGATGATGGGGATGTGGATGGATATAATGTATTGTATGGCCTTCTTCAGGTTTTCGTAGATACGTCTTCCCAGTGCAATTCCATCGACCAATTTAGAAAGATCGTCATTGGCTAAGATCAGAGAAGAACTTCGCCGGGCCAATTCGCTGCCTTTGCGTCCCATGGCAATGCCGATGTGCGATGCTTTAAGGGCCGGGCCATCATTGACACCGTCGCCCGTCATCGAAACAATTTGTCCGGAATTCTTCAAGGTTTCAATGACCTTCAATTTGGCTTCTGGGTACATTCTGGAAAATACTGCGGTCGAGTTCAACTCCAAAACTAACGATTGTTCGTTCATCGCCATGACTTCATCTCCCGTGCAAAATTTGCTTGTCTGCTGAATGCCGATTTGCCTGGCAACAGCAAGCGTGGTGTTTGAAAAATCACCGCTTAGAATTTTTACGTCAATGCCTGCCTGATAAAATTTCCGGATGGTATCTTTTATATTTTTTTTCGGGGGATCGTAAAAGCTGACTAATCCCAGCATCTGCATTTTAAATTCAAAGGGATCCGCCGGAAAATCAGATAATCGTTCGTTGCTTCCTGCGACGGCAAGCACCCGATGCCCTAAATCAGCCAGACTTTGCGATTGTTCAACAAGCCGTTTTTCCTCTTCTGGAGTGAGGCCGCAAATTTTTATGACGCTTTCCAACCCACCTTTACAGGCCAGAAGCTGTTGGCCTTCCGGGTTTTCAAATACATGAATCATCATAGGAGGCCTGCCTGCTAATGGATATTCCCGGACCATGCTAAACACCAGTCTTAAATCTTCCGTGCAAATTTGTTCATAGGCCTGGTGAATGGACTGCTCCATGGGATCAAAGGGCGATTCCTCCGAACTCCACATGGCAAATTCAATCACCTTGTTTGCCGAAGCATGTCGTTCTTTCAACTGAGAAAGTTTACCCTCCTGAAATGAGTAAATCCCTTCCAGCTGCATTTGATTTTCGGTGATGGTTCCGGTTTTATCCAGACATAGCACGCTGACACCGCCCAGCGTTTCAACCGTCATGGGGTTTTTTACAAGCACCTGATTTTTATAAAGTTGTAAAGCTCCCAGGGCCATGAAAGTGCTGAAGGCTACCGGAATTTCTTCGGGTAAAACAGACATACTCAAGGTCAATCCTTTCAATAATCCAAAAATAAAGTTTTGTGTAATGTAATATTGAATGGCCCAGATGATCGCGAAAGCAACCAATCCGAACTGCACCATTTTCTGAACAAAATTTTGAATCTGGATTTGGATCGGGGTTTTTACAGCTTGGATATTTTTGAGTTGCTGCTGTATTTTTCCCAATCTGGTTTCTCTTCCTAAAAACTTAACTTCTGCGATGCCATAACCCGACATGACTTGTGTGCCTTGAAAAATGTCGCGGTCATTCGAATCCAGGCCTTTATATAGGGGAATCGACTCACCAGTCAGGATACTTTCATTTATAGTTAGATCGTGACTTTCCAACAGCTTCGCATCGGCAGGGATCAGATCTCCATCTTCGATCAAAAAAACATCTTCCAATACCAAATCATCCTGTTCTATCATCAGAAATTCGGCATTTCTGAATACTTTGATTTTTGGTTCGAGTAGCGATTTCAACGCCTTCTCGGCCCTGGAGCTTCGATGTTCCTGAAACAGGCTGATGCCCGAAACAAAACCAAGTGCAGCAAGCATGATCCATGCTTCTTCGTTCTCACCAAGTAAAAAGTAAATTCCGGCAGTTGCGACAAGAATAAGAAAAAGAGGTTCGGTGATGATGGAAAGCAAAATTTCCAACCAACCGGGCAGCCCTTCTTTTTGGAGCTTCTGAACTTCCGATTTTTTTCTCTGAACCTTGACCTGTTCGCTGGTCAGCCCGGTATATTTTCCTGTGATCACTCTGATATATCTCTATGATCCCGTTTTCAAAATCTCATATAGTCGGAGGGATTGACAGGTTTCCCCTTATACCACAATTCAAAATGCAAGTGGGGTCCGCTGGTCAATGTGCCCGTATTTCCAATGATCGCAATGGCTTCACCGGACCTTACCCGGGAACCGGTTTTCTTCAGGAGCGCTGAATTGTGTTTGTAAATGCTCACCAGATTGTTTCCATGCTGAAGCGCTATGGTATGCCCATTTTCGATGGACCAGTCTGCCTGGATCACGGTTCCTTCGAGGACTGCTTTGATGGGTGTGTTTTGGGCAGCCATGATATCGACCCCCAAATGGCCGGTTTCGGGATTGTATTTTGCACCCATGGGTCCACGGATCGGAGATATCAGTTGTACCGGTGAATTGACCTCAGAGACATCGGTTCCCAGACTTCTGGAAATGGGGATGGATTTGCGCTCCTGATTTTTGTCTTTTTGGGGATTTTCACGGGCCAGTAATGACTCAAATTCAGCCCTTAGAAGACTGTCTTCTTTGACCTTTGGCTCGGATTCCGGTTTAACCTGCTTGATTTGCACGTTTTTGGTGACCTCCGACCGGGTTTGCGGTTTGCCCTCCAATATTCTTTGGATTCCTTCTATGTAAGTGTCGCGGGCTGCGATTGATTTTTCCAGTCCCTGAATCTTCCTGTCCAGTTCCATAAACTCCCTTTGAGACCGGACATCCCCGTAGCCGGGTATGTACTTTTTCACAGGGGTAAATATGATCAGCAACAACAGAAATAAACCCAAAACAAAAACCAGGGTGCTGGCCAACAGATAAATATTCTTCAGCGTGACCCGGTAACTTGCAGTTTCTTCAAATGTTTCTTCATTCCGGATGATGAAAAGGAACCGTTTTTCAAGGTGTTGCTTGAGCCATTTTCTCGCTTTTTGGACATGAATTGACATTCTTAAAATTACTTTAAATTATAATAAATTTGCGCGAATTCAGTTATAATAGACATCTTTGATCGCATTCATGAAAATTTCCATTCAAACCCTGTTTTTAAGCCTCCTCATTTGTGCACTCCTGACCGATGGTTGTGTTAGTCGGAGAAAGAAAGGAGAAACTTCTGCCCTGGGTCGGTTTTATCATAATACTACGTCAAAATACAACGGTTATTTTAACGCCAACGAAATCATGCAGGAAGTCGTTCTGACTTTACATCAGAATCACAAAGATAACTACAATAAAATTTTACCGGTTTTTCCATATAATGCTGTCGAATCTGCCGATCCGGTGAAATCCAAACTGGACAAAGCCATAGAAAAAGTAGGTGTAGTCATTACCAACCACCGGGTGAGTCATTGGACAGACGATTGTTATTTATTGCTGGCGAAAGCCCAATACCTCAAGAAAGATTACGAAACGGCCGAAAGTTCCTATAAATTTTTTCTGGAAGAATACGATCCTTTTAAGAATCGATTGAAATCTAAAAAGATCAAAGCAAAAACCAGCAAAGAGAAAAAGAAGGAAGCCGAAGAATTGAAAAAAGAAAGGCAAAAGGCCGCTGAACAAAAGGCAAAAGATCGCAAAAAAGCCCAGAAAGAAAGAGCAAAAGCCAGAAAGAACAAATCAAAGCCATCTGAAGCTAAACCAGCCGACGATAAAAAACCTGCAGCCGATAAATCTGAACTGGCTACACCAACCCCGGTTACCCCTAAACAAGACCAATCTGATCTCACCAATGAAGGCTCCTGGTTGTTTCCTCATTATCCCGCCTATTGGGAAGGTGCTATCTGGGCTGGTAAAAACCTCGTTGAACGCGGTAAGCCCTACGAAGCAGAACAACTGTTCCGAAAAGTTGAAAACGATCCTTATGCAAGAAGTGAACTGAAAGCAGAACTCTATGCTTCCTACGCAGATTTGTACCTCAAAACGGATCAGGATGCAAAAGCAATTTCCGCCCTGAAATCGGCCATCGAATTTTCCGAAGAGAAAAAAGAACGTGCACGTTATGCATACATCCTCGGACAGCTTTACCAAAAAGCAGCACGCTATGAAAATTCAAACGAGTATTTTAATGCATGCATCAAAGACAAAGCAGGTTACGACTTGGTTTTCCATGCCCGATTGAATGTATTGCTCAATGATGCTGCGGCAGGAAATTCTGTACAAGAGATCGCTAAAAAGATGGAAAAACTTTTGGAAGATCCTAAAAACAGCGACTACAAAGGAGAAATGTACTATGCTCTGGGTATGATTTCTTTAAAAGACGGGAACAAGGATACCGCCGTTTCCTATTTTAATCTGTCGCTTCGATCTCCAAACGTAAGTAACACGCAAAGGGCAGAGTCCTTTTATCAGCTTGGGGAATATTATTTCGAACAACAGGACTATCTCAAAGCCAAAAACTACTACGACAGCACCATGACCATGATGGGCAAGACCGACCCCAGAAGAATTGCAGTAGCTAAGGTGGTTGCGAATCTCGAAGAAATTGCGAAACATCTGGAAAGCATTAGTCTGAACGATAGTTTGCTGCGCATTGCAGCACTTTCAGTAAAGGACAAACGGGCATTAGCCATTCAATTGAAAAACGCGAAAAAAGCCAAAGTACCCGAAGCGGTAAAAGATAACCGCTCGCGCTTTGCAGAACTCGACGGACTGGCAGCCAATCCATTTGGCAGAGAGAATTTTGGAAACCAGGATTCCAAAAAAACACAGAGCAATTTCTTTGCTTACGATCAAAGATCCATCAACCGGGGCAGGTCCGAGTTTGAACAAACCTGGGGAAACCGAAATCTGGAAGACAACTGGAGAAGAAAAAATAAGAATACATTTTCTATCAATGAAATTGTAAGCGAAGAAGTGGAGGAAGAGCAAGATAGCCTGGAAGCCGATCTGGCTCAGATTCTGAAAGGGATTCCGGAAACTCCCGAGCAGATCCTCGATGTAAAAAATAAAATAGCTGAATCCAAATTTCAATTAGGGGTTCTGTATCGCGAGAAACTGGACAATTTTGTCAAATCTTCTCAAAGTCTGAAAAATCTGCTCGAAGAGTATCCTAAAACTCAACGTAAACCCGATGCGCTTTACTATTTATATCTCAATTGCCTGGATCTCTCAGACGATGCATGCATGCATTCCTATAAAGACCAGATCATTTACGAATTTCCCGGCAGCCATTATGGCAAAGTATTAAGCGATCCGGAATACGTGAAAGGCCTGTTGGCTAAAAGAGACGAGATCACAAACGAATACAATAAAGCATACAGCTATTATTCCAACAAGCAATTCAAAGAAGCACTGGATTTGCTTCAATTGCTTAAAAACCGCATGGGCGGAGGACATAAATTATTGGCGAAAGCAGCCTTGTTGTCTGCATTCTGCATTGGCAATACCGAAGGCAAAGATGTTTATATGAATGCTTTGAAAGATGTGGTGGCCAATCACCCGTCGACCCCTGAAGAAATCAAAGCCAAAGAAATTTTGAGATTTTTAAAAGGTGATCAGGATGCATTTGTACAGATCAGGGCTTCGGAATTGGATAAATTCAATTTCAAACAGGAGGATGAAAAATTGCATTTTATGTTGGTGGTGTTGTACAATCCGGAAGATAAAATCGAAAATAAAATTAAAATATCCATATCCGACTATAACGTCAATTATCATCAGCCGGAGAAACTGAAAATGACCAGTGTGGAACTCGATACCGAATCCAACAATCCCATCCTCGTCATCCGCAAATTCGATACCAAGAAACAGGCCATGAAATATTTCGAAGGCGTCATGAAAAAACCCGAAGAATTCATCCCGGATTTTGACAACTGGGAATTACTGGCTGTTACCCAAAATAACTATCGCGAAATCCTCCGGCTCAAAAGCCTCTCCGAATACAAAAGCTACTTTAAGAAAAATTACGAGGGGAAGGAGTAAGAGCAAAAAGCTGAAAGGAAAAAAGGCTAAAGGCCAAAGGATGGAGAATGGATTAAGGAGCAAAGCTTAAAGCATAAAGCTCAAAGCATAAAGCTCAAAGCATAAAGATGAATGTTCGTTCAGCTGAAATTTCAAAAAAAGTTTAATTTATAGGAACTTTTAGTTTTTACACTGGATTTGCCAAAAAGCCAAAAAGCCAAAAAGCCAAAAAGCCAAAAAGCCAAAAAGCCAAAAAGCCAAAAAGCCAAAAAGCCAAAAAGCCAAAAAGCCTTCTCTTCCCTCAACACGTCATCCCGATCGTCAGCATCGAAATCCTGCAATGGGAAGCTTTTAATAGCTGCAGTGCACAGGCCTCCAACGTGGCTCCCGTAGTGAGAATATCATCCATGAGAGCGATGTGTTTGTTTTCGATTTTCTCAGCCTGTTTAACAGAAAATACCGAATGCATGTTATCGATGCGTTCCATCCGGTTTTTATCGACCTGACTTTTGGTTTCTTTGCTTCTGAGCAGCACATTTTCCACAACCGGAATCGAACTCACTTCCGAAAACCCCCGGGCGATCATGGCCGATTGATTGTAACCACGGATTCGTTGTCGACTTGGATGCAATGGGACAGGCATTAAAAGATCGACGTTTTGTAGCAATTCGTTCTGCTTCAACAATTGGGCGTAATATGCACCAAGGGAAATTCCGATGTCCGGTTCGTTTTTGTATTTGAGTCGCTCCATGGCCAATTGAAGCCGGCTTCCTTTCTGGTAATAAAAAAGTGCAGCTCCCAGGCTCAGTGGAACCCTTCCTCTGAACTTTAGTGTAAACTCATTTTCGCGATACCGGTACATCTCACTGGGGGGCAACTGGCTTTGGCATTCCAGGCAAAATTTCTGTCCGGGTGTCAGACATTTCCCTTCGCAACAAATACATAAATTGGGGTACAGCAATTCCAGACAGCCATCCCACGAATTCTTAAGCAGTTCAGTGATCCATCGGGTGTTCATAGCAAAAAAAAATCCCGGCATTGCTGCCGGGACCTTCAAACAAAACGAAAAACCAACTTTATAGAAAGCTACAAAAGGCTACTATACAAGCTTATATCATTTTACGGATTTTGACGGGTATCTCTTTAATTTGGCCGTTGCGAATGACCTTAGTATAGAGTGTCTCGCCAACCTTGGACAAAGCTACAACTTTTTGTAATTCTTCAACCGTTTTAATCGATTTATTATTTACTTCGATGATCACGTCATTGGGAAGTAAACCGGCATATTTTGCCGAACCTTTGTCCTCAAGTTCAGTAATTAAAACGCCGTAATCCGCATTTAAGTTCAGCTCTTTTTTCAATTCTTCATCGATGGGAACTACTCCTACCCCGAATCGCCCTCTGTCGAAACTACCATGCTGGATCAGTTCGCGCACAATTTTAGTCATGAGGTTGGATGGGATCGCAAACGAATAACCGGTATAGTATCCGGTTTTACTGGCAATCGCCGAATTGATACCAACCAGCCGGCCATTCACATCGACCAGTGCGCCTCCACTATTTCCGGGATTTACTACGGCGTCTGTTTGGATGAATTCTTCAATGCCAGCTCCTGAAGAATACCGATTTCTTTGGAATGGATTGTAATATTGGTTGTCCTGATTGTCTAATAAATTCAAATCTCTCCCCTTGGCACTAACGATTCCGGCGGTAACAGTGGAAGTCAGATAACCAAATGGATTTCCGACGGCCAATACCCATTCGCCTACTTTGAGTTCATCTGAATTAGCAATGGGAAGTACGGGCAAATTATCAGCTTCTACTTTTAAAACGGCCAGATCGGTTCTGGGATCTGTACCGATTTTCTTAGCGGCTAATTTTCTGCCGTCTTCTAAAATCACTTCAATATCATCTGCAAATTCAACAACGTGGTTGTTGGTGACGATGTATCCATCCTGTGAGTAAATAACTCCGCTGCCTGAGCCTTTTTTCTGCTGGTAGGGCATTCCAAATCCAAAAGATCTCAAATCGAAGTCGCGAAATAAGGGATGATTTAAAAACGGATCGGTTTCCTCCATTTTTTGTCTGGCCAGTTTTTCGCTTTCCTGCGCATTGATTTGGACTACAGAGTTTAAGGCTTTTTCAGCAGCCATCGAGAAATCGGGACCCGTTGTCGGGTAGTGAAGCGAACTAACTGATTGCGCGATGGGAGTATTTTCCGGTCTTGCAATGTTATTGTTTTGATACCATAAAAAACCACCCATAACGAGCATCCCACCTACGATTCCGGATAACACAGGTTTCAAATGATTTTTCATATGCAATTTGTTTTTAGTATTTAAACATTCAAACGCTAAATTATAAAGAGAGATTTTGCATGGAATTGCTTTAACTTGGATTTAACGAGTATCTTTTATATGGCTTTTCAGGATTTTTCCAATCAGAGCCCGGCTTTCGTTAATAGGGCTGCTCTTTTGACTATCTATGTATAGAAATTCTTTTTCCAACATTTATTACACTAACAGCATAAACAAGGCCTACTTTATCTAAGATCCCGGAGGGATCTGACACCGTTCCCGGGAAGTCAAAAGTGAACGGCGACCACAACAAATGAATTCTTTTTCCAACATTTAAAAGACTAAAAGCCTAAACAAGGCCTACTTTATCCAAGATCCCGGAGGGATCAGACACCGTTCAATTCCCCTTCAAACCCCGATCCCGGAGGGATCAGACACCGTTAACGAGATGACTAAAATGAAACGTCAAGCAAAGCAACGGAATTTTTTTCCAACATTTAAAACACTAACAGCATAAACAAGGCCTACTTTATCCCCGATCCCGGAGGGATCTGACACCGTTCAATTCCCCTTCAATCCCCGATCCCGGAGGGATCAAACACCGTTAACGAGATGGCTAAAGAACACGTCGACCACAGCGTGGTCGGATACTTCCCGAACCTCATCACTACTCATCGAATGAGATAAGTACCCCCACACCCCTGATTCCAGGCAGCAAAAGAATAAGTGGTTAAATACACAGCAACATTTTTATTGTGAATTCTATTTGAAATCAATGGTTTTACGAAGTTTATAAAGATGATTCGATTAAAACCCTGCCTTTCGATCATAAGGCTGCCACGTTGAAGATATCTATATAGAAGAGGAATTTTTTTCCAACATTTAAAAGACTAACAGCATAAACAAGGCCTACTTTATCCCCGATCCCGGAGGGATCAGACAGGCTTCAAAGCTTCCTCATTTTCGGTTCGACCTTTCTACCGGAACCAAAACATATAATATTTTTTTATAATTTGTAAATTATTGTAATTTTGCATTTATTCTCATATAAAATTTTAGAAATGAAAGATACCGTTAAAATATTGCTCTACGTGCTCCTGGTTCTTTTAGTGGGCGCGATTGTTTTCATGATCTACAAAAGAAGTCAGGCACCAGCTGAAGATATTTTGCCTGCCGCTGAAATGGCAGACAGCCTGTTTATGGACCAACACCACGCGCCCGGCACGGCCTTGACGGGTGAAGACAGCATGATCCTCGATTTGACGGGACAGTTGCCATCTCAGGTGGGAGCACCAGCAGAAAGCCAAACACCGGAACCCGCGCCACAATCGGGAACTGGAGTGGACTATACACAAAAAGAAGTAAAAACCGAACCACAGGCAGCAGTCAACACCGACCCGAAAGCCCAGAAAGTCGCTGATAAGCCTGCGACGACGGAAACCAAAACCAAAGCCGAAGAAAAAACAAAATCATCTGCGACTTCTACAAAAGCTGCATCGAAGCCTGCAGCATCCAAACCGGAGACCAGTAAGTCCAAAGCAAGTGCTGCCGGATTTTATGTGGTATGCGGTAGTTTCATCAAGGGAGAAAATGCAGACGACCAGGTGAAGAAGCTCAAGAAGATGGGTTATTCAGGCGCGCACCGGAAGGTCTTTGGTTCATCTGAATATTACTCGGCGGTAGCCGGATCTTACAATTCGAGAGCAGAAGCCGAGAAGATCGTGGCAAAACTCGAAAGCAAGGGAGAAAAAGCATTTTTAAAAGCGAAATAAAACTGCATTCATGTGTGGCCGGGGTTCGCTCACGCGTGTCGAATCTGAACTCGAAGAACGGTTTGATGCGACTTTTTATTCCGAAGATCTCGAGCGCTACAATCCGCTACCCAGCTTTAATATTGCACCAACCCACTGGCATCCCGTGGTACCGATGTCGGATAAACAACATTTTCGATATTTCAAATGGGGATTGATTCCGTTTTGGGCCAAGGAAGCATCGATAGGTTCGAAGATGATCAATGCAAGAGCCGAGACCCTGGATGAAAAGCCCAGTTTCAAAACAGCCCTGCAAAAACGAAGATGCCTCGTGCCCATGGATGGATTTTACGAATGGAAAAAAGATGCATCCGGTAAAAGACATCCTTACCGGATCTGTCGCAAAGACCGCGATGTTTTTTTCATGGCCGGACTTTTTGACCAGTGGAAGAATCCCGAAGGAATTCTCATTCCGAGTTTTACGATCATTACCTGTGCTGCAAATGAAATGATGAAGCCACTTCACGACCGCATGCCGGTGATGTTGTTGCCCGAAGAGGAAAAGCTTTGGCTGGAAGAACAATGGAGTATGGATCAGCTCCATGCCTTCTTAAAACCTTTTCCCGATGAATGGATGGAGGCCTATCCGGTGTCGGAGCGGGTGAACAATGTAAGGAATAATGATTCTGATCTTGTAATTTGTCAAAATATTGACTGAATAAAACATTGGATTTTTATTTTATAAGATTATTTTATCTTAAATTAACAATGATTCCTGAATTTACCTTTATAATCTGAAAAGCCTCCCAAATAAGTTCTTAAAAGTTAATTAAGAATAATATTTTATACATTAAAAAAAATTATATAAATAATAGTATTATGTGAACGAGATGTTTTTACTATATTTGGCTGCTTCTTTCGATTGAAGGAAGGGCAATTTTTCCAAACCTAAACAAATCAAGATGAATACCAGGTCTTTATTCCAATTTTTAATTGTTGTATTTTTATTTGGAGCCCTAAACTTAGAGGCGCAAACTCAAGGTCAGTCAGAAGTGATTCAGGATTGGTCCAAAATGCATGACAGCCATCCGGATCTCGATATCTATTCAAGTTTGGTCCAATGCGATGGCAAATTGACATTCCTTCTTAAAATTAAGAACAATAGCACGATTGCTAAACAAGCGAGATTCAGGCTTGATGTTTTTAATAACTCAACGGGTCAGAAAATTTCAACGCAAATATCATCTTTGATTGAATCATTAGTTGAAATTCAGGCAATTTGTGGCGAAAGCGATCATTCCAATCTGCAAATCGAATTGCCCGAGGGATTTGATCCAAAATCTCTTTATTCAGCAATTACATTTTAATTTCATCAATTCCATACATCATGAAAAAACTAACACAAATCTTTATACTTCTTTTTATCGTTGGAGTAATTGGACAACTAAATGCTGTCCCAACTCCTCCAGCGGGCTATAAAATTCGTAAAGCGGCTTCAGGAGGTCCTCTTGCTGGACAAACCTTGTTTGGCATCGTGGTAGACCCGAACACAGCTGATGTTTATGTAGCAGGCGTAAGTGCTTTCATTGGAGGAAATTTTAATCTCTATAAAATTACTCCTTCCGGTACTGTCAGTTTTATTGCAAACTATCCATTTGGATATTTCCAGGCTGTAAAAATGGCCTGGGGACCGGATAATAAAATTTATACCCACAACAGCAATACAAATAGTGTTCATTCCATAGATCCTGTTACAGGAACTTCTACCGTTTATTCAACAGGTGTTGTTTTGGGTTCTCCGCGTCATAGCCTTAATTTTGATGGAAGCGGTAAATTGATTGTCGGTTATGAGTCTATGTTCGATTTTATTTGGGCAAAAAATCCTACTGCTGTTTATTGGGGATCAGTTACCGCTTCTGTACCCAATGGCAATCACGGAGATGGATTTGGAATTCTGCCCAATGGCGACTATGTTGTCTATTCCGATTGCGGTAGTCAAAATAACTATGCAATAAGTACTGCGGGACATACACAAGGTGCTAATTTTCCATCATTAGCTTGGACGGGTACTACCAACATTTTTACGATCATGACAGGATGTCAATATTCTCTTGGGACTGTTGATCCTACAAACGGAAATGTTTTTACCACTATAAACAACGGGGGCTCGGGGAACAGCACTATTATTTTGACAGGCGGAAGCGGAGGGGCAAGTACTGTTTACATCAGCGGAGCATCTGCTATAACAGATATTTATTCGGGAAAGGCATCAAGTGGTCCTGGTAACCATTTGTATTTTGTAGATAGAATAGATAATGCAGTGTATGAAGTCGTAGAATGTGCATGTGATAATAATGGATCGTTTAACGGAAGTTTCGAAATCAGTTGTGTGCCACCTAATACAATTGGATTTTTATCAGCTGTAACAGGATGGACTACCAATGACAGCAACTTTGAAATTTGGGGTACAGGTAATGAAGGGGTTGCAGCTTACCATGGTTCCAATTATTGCGAAGTCAATTCCAATTTTCCCAGCACCATTCATCAGGATGTGACTACATGCGATGGCGTACTTTATTATTGGCAGTGCGCTCACCGGGGAAGATTAGGAACTCAAACTGCAGTACTGGAAGTAGGCCCGGTGGGAGGTCCATTTACAACCCTGGCGACCATGACAGATGGCACCACATGGAATTTGTATTCAGGAAGTTATTTAATTCCTGCAGGCCAAACTGTATCCAGATTGCGAGTGCGGGGAATAAATGGTGGTTCTGTTGGAAATTTTGTCGACGCCATTGGTTTGGTTCCTATGTCCTCCTGCTTAAGCTTGGATAATGATGGCGATGGATTGTCTGCAAACTATGGTGATTGCAATGACAGTAATCCCAATGTGAAACCTTGTGCACAGGAAATCTGTAATTCGATTGACGATGATTGCGATGGATTGGTAGATGGTGACGATCCGGGGTTTGTAAGTACTGATCCTAATGCTCCGGAATACATTGATAATACTTTACCGATAATAATATGTCCTGCCAATGTAAGCCATACAACTTCCAGCGGAAACTGCGGTCCGGTGCCTTCTGGTTCAGTTGCTTTAGGTCTGGCAACCGCTACAGATAATTGTATTGTGATCACTTCTATAGTCAACAATGCTCCTGGTTCTTATCCTTTGGGAGTGACCAATGTGAAATGGACGGCAACGGATAAAAAAGGAAATAAATCAAACTGTATTCAAAAAGTGACCATCCTGCCTTATGCATGTGGGGTCCCCATACAAATTTATCACACAGATACAACCTCTACTACAGCTAAAATAAAATGGAAAGCTGGAACATGTAATACAGATTACCAACTACGCATAAGAAAAGAAATTACTCCAGGTGTTTGGGGTTCCTGGGGTGGATGGGTATATTATAGTGAAGATCCTGCACTCCAACACAATTTTTTGGGTTTAATGCCTTCTAGTTTCTACCAGTATCAGATCCGCTCTAAATGTGGTGCTCCTACAAACTCTATTTCAGTTAACGGATGGTTCCATACCCTGGCTCCTCCGCCTTTAAAGAAATTGTTGAATGTGATTGCGGAGAAGTTGAATTTCAGCACGTATAATGAAGATAACCAAAAAACGATTGGAATTGAATCTGACTTGGCAATCATTGCCATTCCAAATCCTGCCCGCGATTTTGTGACTATTCAGATTGAAGGATTTAAAACGAATGATAAAGAACTGTCCATGTTTGACTTAATGGGCAAACTGATTTTCAGAGTTCAGTTGGATGCTGTAGAAAACAATCCGGAAATTGACTTGAAGCAATTGGGTGTCAAGCCGGGAGTACACATGATCCGCGTGAGCGATGGAGTGAATCAAAAGACCATACAGTTGATAATTGGATCGTGATTCGGATCCATGTTCATGAATAATGCGATACTAACAACTGTTAGTTATAGATAATAATTTGAAGTCCGGTATTTTTTACCGGACTTTTTTATTAGTTAGATATAATTTTTACTTCTTCATCTAATGGAGGAAAAGTAAAAATTGAATGTCGAACAATCCTGCTAGAGACGGTAGGTTTAAATCTTTTTTCTTGGGAAAAATTCTAGTCCGGCTTGTTCTGGGGTGCATACCTGTGATATCCGGGGCAGGTCCGGCTTAGGAAATAAGTATGGGTTGAAAAAGTAATTCTTTACCGGCTATCTTAAAGAGGTTATTGCTCCCATTAGTAATTCATCATGGGGGATTTATTTTAAATAGATACTTGAATGGACTTTTAATTTCTAATACCGGAAAAGAATTAAAAAATCATTTCAATTGTAAAATTCTGAAAATCAATTAAAAGTTCAATCTGCAAATATTTGTTAAAAAATAATATAAAATTTATCTAATATGTTGATAATCAAATTTATCTTTGGACTTTCGACAGACAAAGATTCCAAAGAATCAATGGCAAAATGCTACAATAACCCTTAATTCTCATAAATCATTAACCAAATCATATGAAAAACCAGATTTTTATCAACTTAGTGTTGTTTTGTTGCGTGTTGTTCATGCATCAATCTTTTGCGCAGACCAACTCCGAAATTGCCCTGCAGTTTATGAGGGCAAATCCTCAGGAATTCGGACTTTCTGCAAATGATGTCAAAGAAATTGCAGTCACCAACGAAACTTTCTTTAAACCTGCTGGGTTGCACAACGTTTACATCCAGCAAAAGTATCTTGGCATTCCGATACACAATGCCATTTTCAGCGTCCATATAAAAGATGGACAAGTAGTGTCTACAAGCAACCGCTTTTGCCAGGACATTCATTCAAAAACAGGTTCTTCTGAACCCGTACTCACTCAAGGCCAAGCCTTGATGCGTGCAGCAGAACAACTGGGTTATCCTGCTCCTGCATCCATGCGAATGATGGAAAACAAAGGAGGATCTCAAAAAGAAGTTGTTTACGAAAAAAGCAATTTATCATTAGAAGATATACCCGTCCGGTTAGTGTGGGTTGCCGCAGAAGATGGAAAAATTTACCTGACCTGGGAAGTATGTATTTATGAAACCACTGCTCAAAACTGGTGGTTGGCCCGTGTGGATGCTTCTACGGGCAATCTGACTGATAAAAACAATCTGGTTGTGCATTGCAATTTTGATGCACCCGAAGGCACCTGTTCCGGTGGCGATCATGTTCATTTAGATGAATTCGTAGCCTTTTCTCCTTTGGATGGAAGTTCCTACAGAGTTTATAAAGAGCCCATCGAAAGTCCCAGTCATGGTGGGAGGACTCTTGAAAATGAGCCTGCTGATCCAACAGCATCCCCTTTTGGTTGGCACGATACAAACGGTGCAGTTGGACCGGAGTATACTACAACTCGTGGCAACAATGTGCACGCATATACGGATACTGATGCTAACAACAGTCCTGATCCGGGTTCAGATCCGGATGGAGGCGCAGGATTGGATTTCGATTTTACATTAGATCTGACGATGCACCCAAGTACTTACCGTCCCGCAGCGGTTACCAATTTATTTTACTGGAACAACTATTTGCATGATTTTGCCTACCAATATGGTTTTGATGAAGGAAATGGAAATTTTCAGGTCAATAATTATGGCAATGGTGGAATAGGCAATGATGATGTTAGAGCAGAAGCCCAGGATGGCAGCGGAACCAATAATGCCAATTTCGGAACTCCTGTTGATGGTATGAGACCCAGAATGCAAATGTATGTTTGGACTTATACTTCTCCAAACAGAGATTCTGATCTGGATAATGGGGTTATTGCACATGAATATGCGCATGGAATCTCAAACAGACTAACAGGAGGTCCAGGTAATGTAAGCTGTTTAAATAATGCAGAGCAAATGGGAGAAGGCTGGTCTGATTTTTATTCCTTAATGACATGTTGGACAGGGAGTGCCAGCGATAGAGGAATCGGAACTTATGTTTTAGGCCAAGCTACCAATGGGCCGGGTATCCGCCCTGCCAGGTATTCAACAAATATGGGCGTAAACAATTATACTTATGCAAACCTGCCAGGAATGGCAGTTCCCCATGGCGTTGGTTTTGTCTGGTGTACCATGTTATGGGAATTGGTCGATGGCCTGGTAGCGAGACACGGAGCAACTGCTGGCTTCGAAAAGGCAATGCATTTGGTTAATTTAGGAATGATCTTACAACCCTGTGGTCCCGGATTTGTAGATGGTAGAAATGCTATATTGGCTGCAGATGATATTTTATATGGAAAAGATAATGAATGTGTTATTTGGAAGGCTTTTGCTAAAAGAGGTTTAGGCTTAAGTGCTTCACAAGGGAGTGCGAACAGCACATTAGATGGTTCAGCAGCGTATGATGTTCCATGTAATTGTGACAATGTAGCCCCTGTGGTGAGCTGCAGAAATGTGGAGATTATGGTTGGTGGTCCGGAAATTGAATTAAAAGGCTTACCACCTGTACCAACAAACTTACCTGCCCAATTAAAAGGTGTTGGATTTCCTTGTTCAGGCGTCGTTGCAGCACCAGACGTCATTTGTAATTGTCCAACCGGCTATGTCGTTGTTGGTTATGAAGCAGATTATGGAAACGGTTGGGGAAGTGGAGTTCTCAGTAAGTTCAGACTGCGTTGCCGCGAAGTGAGACCAGATGGAATGTTTGGTACCAATGAAGTTTGGACCTGCTATAATGGTTCTGCAGTTGGGTCAACACCTAATATATCAGAAATGGCACCCGCAGGGCATGCACTTGTAGGTTTTCAAAACAGAATGGGTTGTGCAATTGACCGTTTAACGGGAAGATCCAAACCCATTTCAGCAATTTTGGCTAACAGCCCCAATTCAACAAATAACATCATGACGGGCGTTGGTGGAAGTGGTGGAGGTTTGCAGCCTTTGCAATTGGCACCGGATGGACACGTTATTATCGGAATGCAAACTTATGTGGATCCGGTTGCTCCAAATATAGGGGTTTCCGGAGGCTATGCATGGAAGTATGCTAAGCTTTCAGATGTAATGAAATCCATCGTTACTGATCTGGATCCTTTATGCAATGGAATTTTTGATGTACAATTTTCTAAAAATAATTTCGATTGTGCGGATGGAGTGGGCGTGCATAATGTTTCTGCTTTCGTAACAGATTATGCAAACAATACAACGACCTGTAATTTTACAGTGACTGTAACCGGACCTCCTTCCATTGGTTCTTGTCCATTGAATCCAACGGTGTACAATGCCCTTGGTAGAACCTCTGTATTTACTTCTGTAAATTTAGCGGGAACAGGTAGCAACGTTGCAAATGTTAAACCGGGTCAGGCTGTCAGCTTTACTTTCAATAGGACTACAACTGTAAATCCCGGTTGTGGTGGATGTTGTGGATGTATCACGCAGCATTATGTCGGATTAAATGCAGGAAGTGGAAATATTTTTTCAACATGTTTATTTAGTGCTGTAGGTGGTTCATCTGCTTCACATAGTATCAACTTTACGGCACCTACTGTTCCAGGGGTCTATTATTTGAATTTAGTTGCATCCTGGTGGTTTTCTTGCAATCAGTTTGGAGAACCTTTACAATCGAGATATGCCTCCAACCCTCTGGCCATTTTAATTGTGGGTTGCGGACAAACAGAATGTCCTGCAGATACAACTATTACGACTGTCCCAGGAAATTGCAATATGATATTCTCCTATAAGAGTTTGTGTGTGTATGATGATAAACCAGGTGCAGGTATTATACAGACCAGCGGATTGGCTTCCGGTGTAACTTATCCTCTTGGCAATACAACTAACACTTTTGTTGCAACAGATTCAGATGGAAAGACAACCAGCTGTTCATATACAGTAACTGTGAAGGCCGGTACCTGTGGACAACCCATTCAAGTATATCACATTGATACCACAACAAGCACAGCTAAAGTAAAATGGAAAGCCGGTACGCCTTGTGTAACTGGTTATCAATTGAGAATACGCGAAGAGATTTCCCCCGGAGTCTGGGGTAGCTGGTCGGGTTGGGCCAATAAATCCGGACCCGGAAATGAACATATGTTTACAGGACTTGATGATGCTTCTTTCCACCAATATCAAATCAGATCGAAATGTGGATCTGCTACAAATTCTACCGTAGTGAATGGTTGGTTCTGGACCCTGGGCGGAGGGGCTCTCAGAAAAATGGATGACGATATTGTACATTATTATTCTAAGGTCGAAGAATTCAAGCCTGATCAAAAATCAATAGGCGATTTGTCGGGATCTATTGATCTGCAGGCCATACCCAATCCAGCCAGAGATTTTGTAAGTATTTATCTGGATGGATTTGATTCTGCACCTAAAGAATTGATGATGTTTGACCTCATGGGTAAACTCATTTTCAGAGTGAAATTAGATGCTGCAGAAAACAATCCGGAAATTGATCTCAAGCGATTGAATGTAAAACCTGGTTTACACATGATCCGCGTGAGCGATGGAAATAATCAAAAGACCATACAGTTGATGATTGGGTCGTAAACGTCCAGGATCAAACTGCGATAAATGACCGAAACTAACATTTGTTAGTTATCTTATAAAAGTCCCGGTAAATTTTACCGGACTTTTTTTGTTATAAATAGCTTGATTGGACTTAAAATAGGATAAGTGATTTCTGACAACAAGGAAGAAAGACCATACGGAAAGGTTTGATATAGTCCAATTATTCTGTGTTCTTTGTTGGGCTGTATAAAATGCAAAGTATTTGTGGATGAATTCCAAAAAATTGTATTTTTGAGACCCGCCGGTCCATTCCTTCTTTTAAATTAAATACCAAAATTCATGAAAAACACAACAAACTCATTTAGAATGGTTTATTGGAAGTTAATTGTTTCTTTTATGTTCATTCTTTCAGTAAACGCTGCTCTTGCCCAAACCACGGTAACTTTTAACTATACAGGTGCCATGCAAAGTTGGGTGGTTCCGGCGGGGGTCACAAATATTTCTATTGAAACTTATGGGGCTCAGGGCGAGAACAGCGCATGCGCAGGGAATTATGGAGGCTTTGGAGCGAATGGAGGATTTGCCAGTGGTGATCTAGCGGTGACTCCTGGCCAGACCTTGTATTTATTTGTGGGCGGTCAAAGCGGTTATAATGGAGGCGGACTTGCGTACTGTTGTCCGGGTGCAGGTTGCAAAGGAGGAAACGGTGGAGGTGCCTCCGATTTGCGAGTTGGCGGAATTTTGTTGGCGAACAGAGTGATCGTTGCTGCGGGTGGGGGCGGCGGCGGAGGTGGACAAAATCCCTACCAAGGTGGAGACGGTGGAGCTGGTGGAGGAGTGACTGGAATCAATGGTGTAGGTAGCACAGGTGATTGTTTACCATGGAGCGGACAAGGTGGTTTTGGTGGAACTCAGAGTTCAGGAGGGGCAGGGGGTTGTGGTGGTTTATTGCCATCTACTTGCATGTTTAACGGATACCCTGGATCATTTGGTTTAGGAGGAAATGGGAATGACCAAGATTGGAAAGGCGGCGGCGGCGGCGGCGGCGGTTATTTTGGAGGTGGTGGAGGTGGAAGTTATTGTGCCAATGGCGGCGGCGGCGGTGGATCAAGTTATATTGGTGGCGTGAGTTCAGGCACGACAGTGAGCAATGTAAATTCGGGCAATGGTCTGATTGAAATTAGCTATGATGATTGCAACTTAACATGTCCTGTAAATATCACTACGATAGCCAACCCAAATAAATGCAGCACCTATCTGGACGATCTCATGCCGGAAATTTGTGGTGGAGAATTGGGCACGCGCACTGCATTGAACTTTGATGGAGCCAATGATGTAGTTCATGCTCCTGATGATGTTATCCCCAATACCGGTGAATTCACAGTCATGCTGTGGGCTAAGCAAAACTCAAGCCAGGTAGGTAGTTTTAGAAATATCATTTCTCAGGGTCGGTGTTTTTACATAGGACATGACAACAACAATCCACCCGGAGTAAGAATTGGTGATAGTTGGGGGAATCCGGGTGTACTTTGGCCCACTGATTTTATGTGGCATCACTACACTGTCGTCAGAACGGCCTCCAATGCGTATTTATATATAGACGGGACATTAAAAGCGACCAAAGGAAGCCCGATTGATAATCCAAATTGTGGGGTAGGCTGGCCACACAATCTGAATATTGCTACACAATGGACCGGTGCTTCTGAACATTTTAATGGGGATATCGATGAGCTGCAGATCTGGAATGAAGCTTTGGATATTAAGTCCATTCAATGCAATATGAATCAAAGGATGTTGGGTAATGAACCCGGTCTTACAGGTTATTATGACTTTGAAGATGGCACTGGAAGTACAATTCTGACAAACAAGGTAAACAATGCACACAACGGATATTTGGATGCCATGGATCCGGCAACAGATTGGGTGGCATCGCCACAGCCTTTGTCCAATAAGAATTCTAAAAATTCTTTCAACAACAGCTGTGATGCCTCCGGAGACTATCCGGTGGGAACAACCACGGTCACATGGACGGTTGAGGATCAATCCGGAACTACCGAAACCTGTAGTTTTACAGTTACGGTCATCGATAATCAGAAACCTACAATAGCTTGTCCGGCAAATGTAGAAGTCACAACACAAGCGAACGAGTGTTCGGCTCAGGTATGTTATCCGGATCCAACGGTAACGGATAATTGTCTGCCGGCAGCACCTCCGGGATATACTTACAAAACCAGTTATGGCAACAGCCATTATTATCAGTCCAATGCACAATCTAATTTTACAACGGCGTACAATAACGCAATTGCAGCAGGAGGGCATCTTGCAAGCATCACTTCAGAACCAGAGAAAAATGCAATTGCTGCAAGTGGAGCCGGATTTGCATGGATAGGAGGAAATGATGCGGAGACTGAAGGCGTCTGGAAATGGAACAATTGCGAGCCCTTTAGTTATGTGAATTGGTGTGACGGTGAGCCCAATGGTGGTGCTGGAGAAAATTATCTGGAATTGGAAATTGGAGGTTGCTTTAATGACCTTTTTCACAATGCCAACAGATTTGCCATTCTTGAAATGGAAGGAGCTAAATTACAACGCACTGCAGGTTTGGCGCAGAATGCTTTATTTCCTCTGGGCAATACCAATATTACCTACAAGGCGACAGATGCTTATGGAAATACGAGCACCTGCACATTTAAGGTGACCGTACAAGCTGCCAATTGCGGACAACCCATACAAGTATATCATAAAGATACCACCACGAATTCAGCAAAGATCAAATGGAATCCAGGAACTCCTTGTAATACAGCTTACCAATTGAGGCTCCGTTATGAGATGAGTCCGGGAGTTTGGTCGAGTTGGACATCCTGGGCTAACAAATCCGGCCCTGGAAACGAACACGCGTTTGGTTCACTAATGCCTGGAACTTTTTACCAATATCAGATCAGATCCAAATGCGGGGTAACCAATTCAATTATTGTCAATGGTTGGTTTCATACGCTACCTTCTGCTTTGAGAAAGCAGGACGATGGCCTTGTTCATGCATTTTCAACTATTGAAAATTGGAAAAATGACATCAAACCGGATCATGAACTAACCAATGTTGGTATCAAAGCCATACCGAACCCGGCTTCAGAATTTGTAAGCCTGTTATTGGAAGGATTTGACTACGGGCCCAAAGAGATGCATATGTATGACCTTTCCGGTAAACTCATTTTCCGCGTACAACTGGCGACATCTGAAAACAATCCGGAATTGGATCTGAAGAGATTGAATGTAAAACCTGGTTTACACATGATCCGGGTAAGCAATGGAGTTAACCAAAAAACGATTCAGTTAATGGTGAATTAAAGTATTCCAGAGATTATGATATAACTAAAAAATGTTAGTTTAATTTGTAAAAGTCCGGTAATGATTACCGGACTTTTTTTATCATATCATATTCACTTTTTCTATATGGGTGATTCAAAAAAAAGTCATAAAACTAACGAACGTTAGTATTTAATACCTAATAACGCGTAATAAGATGAAATTGTTGCGGGTATTTTTATGAACGGATAGTATCCTGGGTGTTCAATCCACGGTTGAAATTTCATGGGTTTCCGCATTTTTTGAAGTCGGAAGGTATAGCCACGTTTTCCAGGGTATATATAAAATACTGAAAGAAGACAAAAAACTTTACAAAAAACTTGCATTTATCACATATGAGCTTTACATTTATAGGCCAGGATCATGAGGTCTCTGCTTCAGGAGACCAGGAGAGGGTTTGATTTTTATCACTTCTTAAATCATTTTATATGAACCCGGTTCATTTAAGATCCCTTAAATCTTTATGTTTTTTCTTCATTTTATTTTTAGGATTCACTGTTGCGGTTTGGTCGCAGGGTAAAAATCAGATTGGTGTTCGCAATAACCAAGGTACCGGTATCCCAAACATTCTGGTGATGGTCTTCGAGAAAGGGGCTCCGCTCTGTGCCTGTCAGAATGGAAAATGTGTACCCATACCACATGCACAGGAAACCACCGGTAAAAATGGGATAGCTAAATTCGATAAGGAAAAAGATTCCTTTAAGCCCAATACTGAATATTTAGCAACAATAAATATGATGTGCATCACTCCTCAGCCCCAATGCAACAACAACCAACAATGTGGCTCCAACATCAGCTCTACGCCATTTACAACGGATAAAAAAGGCAAATTCAAAGGATTCAATATCGTAAAATAGTGTGTTTGTTATGGATATTATACAATGCGTGGATCAGCTGTGAATTCTAATCAGTATGGCTTAATAATAGTAAAGCGATATTTATTTCGAACTCTTATTGACTCTTTAATTGTAGATTTAAAGCGAATTGATTTTTATTCAATTTCAACCATCTTATAAACATTATGAACCACTCTTTGATTTTCAGAACTGCAACATTCATTGCTTTGCAATTTTTCTTAAACCTGTTAACGGCTCAGAACACCTGCATAGAAGTTGGACTTACGGTTTGTGTAGGCGAGTGCCTCCCGGTCAACTATATTGGTACGGGCTCTCCCACAGCAAGCTATCAATGGTCAATCAGCTGTGGAACCATCACCAATCCCAACGATCAGAATCCGCATGAGGCTTGTTTCAATAAACCGGGGGTCTGCACCATCAAAGTAGTATGGCAGGACCGGGGCCAGGCAAAAGATTCCTGTTCGGTAGAAGTTGTTGTTTTTGATTTACCTAAAGTCAACTTGAGTCTGGATAAAACTGAAATTTGCGAAGGGGAATGCACAAAGTTAAACGGCTATTTTACAGGTTACCCTCCGTTCATTTTTCAGCTGCAAGCCAATAACGACGTTACCAGACATGTATTGGATACCGGTTATTTTGAACTGGAAGTTTGTCCAATTGTGAATACAGCATATTCGATACTGGTCATCACCGACGCCAATTGTACCCAGGATAGTCCAATGGCCACGACAAATCTTTATGTCACCCAGGCATTCACAGCCTCAGTTATGCAAAACAATAATGAATTATGTGCCTTTCCCGAATTTAAAAATTACCAATGGTATGCCTGCAATGATACAATACTCTTGTCCACACTCAATTGCTTTGCGCCAGATACAAATGGATGTTACTGTGTAATAGTCGATGATGGAATTTGTAAAGACACGGGATGTTCGAGTTTTGCCTGTGATTTAACCTGCTCGTTTGCGTTTCCGGATACAGCTTGTATTGGTGATTCCGTTCAAATCTTTTATACAGGCAATGGCGGGCCCAATACGATATTCAACTGGCTGCTCGATATCGATTTATTCAAGGGCCTGCATTTTTTTAATGTCAATACACTGGACCTCATTTATACGATTCCGGGTTGTTATCCCATTTCACTTGAGGTCAAAGAAGGCAATTGCGTCAGACAATGTACGGATACGATTTGCATCATTGAAAAACCATGCAGCTGTGATTCCTTCACTACAAATTATGTCTATCCGATTTATGCGGCACCTTCGGGTTGCTGCTTTGAAGTGGGAGGGGATATCGCTTCCCTGAAATGTTTTACATCCATGCATGTCGTTGTCAGTAATGGAAGTTTTTCAAACATCCAGCCCAATCTGAATTGGAATGCCAATCTGATCCAACCAAATGTTTTACAATTTATTTCTGCAGCCGGGGCATTCCCACCGGGCAACTTTGTAGCGGGAAGTTTTTGTGTATCCGGTGCATCATTCTATACCATCGATGTCATTTATTTTTATTCCGTACTTGGAGTTCGCGATTCCTGTAAGTTTCGTTATGTTTTCGATTGTCCATGGCCTCCGGATCCGGTGAGCTGTGATTCTTTATTTAGTTTTTTGGAAAAACAACATACACTTCCTTCGTTTTGCTGTTTTAATATTCATACCGACAATCCATACCCAAACACCTTTAATCAGGTTTATGTGACTATTCAATCGGGTACATTTTCAAACACTCAGGCAAATACACAAGCTGGGTTCAATTTGCTTTCCAATAATTTGCAGGATTTTAGTTTTGACCATGCTTCGGGATTTATTCCTCCTGGGGATGAGCCTGCCCGCCTGGTTTTGTGTAAACAATTCAAATAATCCGGTAAAAGTAAATGTACACTACATATCATCTCATGCGATGGGCAATGACACGTGTAGTTTCGAATTTGAATTCGTTTGTCCCGGACCTGACCAGAAATTGTGTTGTGACTCGACATCTGTTCAATTGATGGATTTGCCTCCCGGACCGGGTGGATCCTGTTGTTATGATGTCCACGTCAATTCCAATCAACCGAAATGTTTCAGCCAGATTTGTTTTTCTGCCAGCACTGGAAATTTTACCAACATCATTGCAAATACAGGTTGGAATGCCACTTCAACTCCAAATGGCATTTGCTTCATTCCAACCGGACTTTTTGTTCCTTCAGGTCCGGTAAATCCCGGTTCGTTTTGCCTGAACGGGGCATCTAATCCTGTTTATATCACTGTTGATTTTTACGACTTGAATGGGATGCTGATGGACTCGTGTCGCAAAGTGATCACTAAAGAATGTTCGAGTCCGCCGGAACCCTGTAATTGCGATTCGTTGCAAGCAAATATTCAATCGACCTCCGCGATGCCGGGTTTATGTTGTTATGAGCTGAATGCAAATATCCCGTCCGCCAATTGTTTTCGGAAAGTTCAATTACTATTGAGTGCAGGTCAATTCAGCAATGTCAATGCGAATTCCGGATTTGTTGCGACTACCAACAATGCACAGGATATTTGTTTCAATGCGATTGGACCGTTTTTTCCGGCAGGGAATATAACACCAGGTTCATTCTGTGTCACCGGAGCCGCAGTGTACCAGATCACAGTTTTGTTTTTTTACAACAATACCGGTGTGACAGATACCTGTATTTTTAGGTA
This sequence comes from Saprospiraceae bacterium, assembly GCA_016716185.1. Classification (NCBI taxonomy): domain Bacteria; kingdom Pseudomonadati; phylum Bacteroidota; class Saprospiria; order Saprospirales; family Saprospiraceae; species Saprospiraceae bacterium. Next base: position 94,534 of record JADJWV010000002.1, read on the forward strand.
TAGTTTTGATTGTCCGACACCGCCACCTCTTTGTTTGTGCGATTCCATTTCAACACAAATTCTGCAAACCAGCCAGTTGCCCGGGGTCTGTTGTTACGATATCCAGGCTACGATCCCGGGAGCCAACTGCATCAGCCATATGGAACTGCAACTAACGAGTGGTAGTTTTTCGAATGTACAAACCGCAACAGGTTGGACAGCGACTGTAAGCAGTCCACAAACCATAAGTCTTACCCACAGTTCCGGTTTCGTGCCCCCCGGTTTCATTCAACCGGTCAATTTCTGTGTGGTTGGATCCAATCTTCACACGATCACGGTGATCTATTATTTGAATTCAGGTGGTGTCAAAGATACTTGTGTCTATTCGCAGCCCTTTGACTGTCCGCCTGTAATGGATACATTATGTGTGGGTACACAATGTCCTTCGATGTCGAGAGCATGGCAAACAGTTGCTTTGGGTCTGACGCAGGTGTACGATCTCGAAGTGTATCAATGTAAACTCATCGTCGCAGGTCAGTTTACCATGGCGGGAAATGTTCCTGTGAACAACATTGCTGCATGGGATGGTACCAACTGGACGCCTTTAGCACAGGGAGTAAGCGGTATCGTAAGCGTTTTAGAAGTACATAATGGGCTGCTCTTTGTTGGCGGTCAGTTTAATACGGCAGGAAATTTGAACAATGTCAATAACCTTGCAAGCTGGAATGGAATCAGCTGGTCGCATTTGGATAATGGTGTGACCGCTACAGGAGGAGCCTATGTTACTGCGCTTAAAAGTACACCCAATGGATTGCTTATTGGCGGAAATTTCAATACAGCTGGATTGAATTCAAATTTAAATTGCCAGAACATTACCAGTTGGAATGGGAATGCATTTGTAAATAACTACAACAATGGTTTTAACGGGCCGGTATATACGATTTCGGAATTCAACGGACAATTGATTGCCGGAGGTTCATTTACATTTCCCCATCTGAACATTGCTGCCTGGAATGGTTCGACCTGGAACAACCTGTCCGGAGGAATAAATTTATCTCAACAGATCATTTCGCGTGGAGTTTTCAGTCAATTTGTATATAATAATAATCTGTTAGTTGGTGGACAATTCATTAATACTAGCAATGTGAATACCACGCAAAATATTGCAGTTTGGAATGGATTTAACTGGTTTGCGATTCCCGGCGGTGATATCCCGGATACCATTTCCAGAGTTAATGATTTTTTGCCCTTCAACGGCAAATTATATGTTGGTGGTGAATTTAATATGGTTGCCAATCAGAGTATCCTGGGTGTTGCAGAATGGAATGGTGTCAACTGGTCTACCACCAATCATCTGTTTAAAGTGACGAGGGCATTGGAAGCTTATGATTCCTGTGGTGCACTCAGCTGCGATATGTATTCAGGGGGAGAGGGATTTTTGAATCGGTGGATCTGTGTTACAAGTGTCAACGATCAGAAAAGCAGATCTATTACGAGATTGTATCCCAATCCTACAAGAGACATTCTAAAAATCAGTTGGTCGGAAAATCTCTCAATATTTAGTGGGACAATTGAAGTGAGGGATCTGCAGGGGAAAACATACAAACGTTTATCTCTTGATCGGGAAAACATCGACCAGATATCGATACAAAATTTACCACCCGGATGTTATTTGTTGGAATTGCAAAAGATCCAAACTAAACCAGAAATGTATATATTTATGAAATTCTAGATTTAAATATTAAGTTGAGTTAACAATATACGTCAATTAGTAATTTGATATTTGCAATGCATAAGAAACAGTATTCGCATTTCTGGAGAATAATCCAAGATGAATAACTTGTTTAAACGCAGCACATAAAGTGTTGTTTTATTCGTAAAGATTAATAAATTTGTACCAAATTATCAGTTATGACTAATAAATCTTTGTATTTACTCGCCTTTGTTGGTATGATTCTGTTATCCATTGCTTGTGGAAGCGATGATGATGATGGTGGATCTACTCCTTGTTCTGTGAATTATGGTGTGGAGCTTCAGGATGAATTGAATGCGCTGAATGCTGCTGCTCAAGCGTATGGTCTGAATCCAAATATGACTACTTGTCTCGCATACAAGAATGCCGCACAGGCTTATGTGAATGCATTGGAACCATATGGTAATTGCAGTCTACTTACAGGCCAGCAACGGGCTGATTGGGAAGCATCATTAAATGCTGCTAAAGCTTCTGTGGCAGCAATCCAATGCTAAATAAGTATAACAAGCTTTTTGCTGGAATTTTAAATTATTTATTCAGACCGACGCTAAAGTTAATAGGGTATAACTATTTCAATTGCGGAAACACAATATCAATAGTCGTCGTTTCCAATATCTTTCTGCAATCAATTATAATTTTCACCTTAAATCAAGCAATATTTCCTCAATAAGTTTATTCACATTATTGATAGCGGTTGGAGCGGTGAATTTTAATGTGGGAATTGATAAATTCAGAGTTTGGAATTCGCGGTTTTAACTAATTGTGAAACGATCAGGTATCCCAGAAAGTAAGGGAAGTTGCTTTGCCAATTTAATTTATTAACTTTGTTGCTGTTACTCCAACGGTTTACATTTGATTTTTATTAGTGACATTTACTATTCGCTTTCAAGGGATTTTTTTAGGTATAGTTTGGATACTATCATCGATGAGCGGGCCCCATATATCAATTGCCCAATCCGGATTTTATATTCCTATAGAAACAGAACAAAATGATCTCGAAAATCTGCAGACACACTCGGGCATTTTATATAAGTTCCACAACGGTATAAAGCCTTATAGAAGGATTGCTGTAGCTCAGCAATTGGGAGAATTCACGGACTCTGCACAGTCTGAATTAAATCCATACATACATGCTGCCAGGAAGCATTTTCCCGATTGTAATTTTTCGGGAGAATCTGCCGAAGCTCAAGTAGCAGATTCTATAAAACCAGTTTTGAATCATTTCTATAAGGATGGCAAACACTTTTACAGTTATTCCAATGATCATTTTTCATTTGCCGTTGATCCTGTGCTGCAGCTTGGTTTTGGAAAAGAGAGTAAAAACACCGACTACCTGTATCTGAATCAAAGAGGACTTCAATTGCAGGCCGGCATTGATCAAAAATTCAATGCCAGGTTATTCATTTTGGAAACACAACAATCTGCTTTGTCTTTTGTAAATGAATACGAGCAATTGTACGATGCGTTTCCCGGAGCAGGACTTTACAAAAACTACGAAGGAAAGTTGATTAAACTCAACCGGGGATACGATTACCTGTTGGCTGAAGGGGAACTTTCTTACGATGCCAGCAGGCATGTCAGTATCAGTGTAGGGCACGGAAAAAATTTTGTTGGGTTTGGGCAGAGAAGTTTGCTTTTATCTGATTTTTCAGCCCCTTATTTTTTTCTAAAATTGCAGACGAACGTCTGGAAATTGCATTATCAGAATATTTACGCCGAGCTCAGTTCAGAAACCCTGGCCGACAAGGGGAACCGACTCCTTCCGAAAAAATACATGGCTTCGCATGTACTCAGTTTGAATATTACGAAGCGGTGGAATCTCGGATTGTTTGAATCCGTTGTATTTGGAAGGCAAAACCAGTTTGAATTTCAGTATTTAAACCCCGTCATACTTTTCCGTTTTGTCGAGCAATCGTTGGGAAGCCCCGATAATGCATTTTTGGGATTGCAGTCTCAATATTTGCAGAATAAATCAATGATGTTATATGGTCAACTCATTTTTGATGAATTCCTGTTGAAGGAATTTGTTCAATTCAGTGGGTGGTGGGGAAATAAATACGGCGCGCAATTGGGCTTGAAATACTTCGATGCATTCCGGATAAAGGACCTGGGTATTCAGGCCGAATGGAATGTGGTCAGACCCTATACATATACATTCAGAGACAGCATCGCAAATTACAGCCACTATCATCAGTCGCTGGCGCATCCTTTGGGTGCAAATTTTTCCGAATGGCTGTGCAAAATCAGTTACCGAATTTCAGATAGGGCATTCTTGAAATTCTCTGCCAACTATTATCAAAAGGGCTTAGACCGGGACAGTTTTAATTTTGGTGGAAATATCCTCAAAGATTACGATACCCGTATCGGCGATTCAGATAATTTTTTATTGCAAGGTGAAAAGCATCGGGTTCTCAATTTTAAATTGGAAAGCGCTTATAAATTGTGGCCTCAAACTTATCTGGATCTTGGGATTTATTTAAGGAATGAAAATTCCGGATTAAACAAACGAACGTTCGTTTGGTTTCAATTGGGCTTTCGGATGACGATAGCCAAACAAAGCTTTGATCTATAACCCAGCTATGAGAATATCATTACTTGTTATTGGCGATGAAATTTTACTGGGGCAGGTGGTTGATACCAACGCCTCAGCAATGGCCAAAATATTATACGAATCGGGACTGCACATTCAATCCAAATTGACCGTTTCTGATGTGGAACATGAGATCATCAAGGGATTGGAATTTCTATCAGCGGATTCTGATGTGGTACTGATGACCGGAGGATTGGGCCCCACCAAAGACGACGTCACCAAAAAATCTCTTGCAAAATTTCTAAGTCGGCCATTGGTTTTCAGCGAAGAAGCCAAATTGCATTTGGAAATGTTCCTCAGAAAAAGAAACCGGGATATAGATGCATTGCAGTTGAGCCAATGTTATATTCCTGAAGGATCGACGCTTTTGAACAATGATCTGGGGACGGCTCAGGGGATCTGGGTTCGTTTATCAAACACCACATACATCTCGATGCCGGGAGTTCCTTATGAAATGGAATCCATCCTGAAAAATGAGGTCATGCCACTATTCTCAAAGTTTCCCCGTCAGCAAAAGATATTACACAAAAGTTTACTAACAGGAGGCCTTGGTGAAACCCAAATTGCAGCCCGCATAGAACCTTTGTTGAGCGATATGCCTCAACAGCTGAAGTTGGCTTATCTCCCTTCCATTGGAAAGGTCAGACTCCGCTTGACTTTACAACAATCGGAAAATGATATCGATGTTGCTCTTTTAGATAGATATTTTGGGATCATCTATAAAGAATTGGAGGACGTGGCCATTGCAGAAGGAAATTTAAGCATTGAGGAGATGATTGGCCAGGTGCTAAAGGAAGCTGGCCTGACCCTGTCTACCGCAGAAAGTTGCACCGGAGGATTGATAGCCAGGAAAATATGTTTAATTCCAGGCGCATCTGACTACTACCGGGGAAGTGTTGTCGCCTATCAAAACGAACTGAAAGAAAACCTCCTTGAAGTTGAGGCCGATATCCTCGAGCGGGATGGAGCCGTAAGTGAAGCTTGTGTAATCGGGATGGTATCCGGTGCATGCAAACATCTCCAAAGCGATTTTTCAATAGCCTGCTCGGGCATTGCGGGGCCTACAGGAGGGAGCGAAGACAAGCCGGTTGGAACGGTTTGGATGGCATGTGGCAGAGAAAATGACATCATCACTAAGAAATATGTATTTCCCTGGGATCGCCGCAGAAATATTGAAGCCACCTCGGTATATGCTTTGCTTCTTTTCTGGCAATACCTGAATTCGAGAAAGATCTTCCAACCACATGTTTCCTGATAAGGGGTTCCGGGCGTTTCTTCCGGACTGCAAATTGATTACTTTTGCCTAAATTTTAAGGTATGGCTAAACATGAACTGGTATTGCCCAAAATGGGCGAAAGCATCATGGAGGCCACCATTCTGAAATGGTGGAAAAAGGAAGGCGATCGGGTCAATCAGGATGAAACCGTGCTGGAAGTGGCTACGGATAAGGTGGATAGCGAAGTTCCCTCACCTGTATCAGGGACGATTTCTCAAATTTTGTTTCGCGAAAACGATGTGGTTGCCATTGGTAAAACTATTGCTATTATTGAAACAGAGGCCGGTGATTATCCTAAAACCCCAATAACGGCTCCAATTAAAGAAGCCCCAAAAGAAACTGCAGCCCTTCAGATTGAATCAAAAACAGCTCCCGAAGTCAAACACGAAGTTCCGGTTTCGAAGTCTGATTCAGGAAGATTTTATTCTCCCTTGGTCCGTTCCATTGCGAAAGAAGAAAACATCAGCCTGGCGCAGTTAGACAGCATTCCGGGTACAGGTCAGGACGGAAGGGTAACCAAAAGAGATGTATTAGCCTATTTATCCAATAAATCTCAAACTCCTGCGGTTGCACCGGCTCCGTCGGTATCTACCCAAATAGAGAGCCCAAAAGCTCAGGTCAGTTATTCAGCCGGGCAGGTGGAGATCATAGAAATGGACCGCATGCGCAAACTCATTGCCGACCATATGGTGATGAGCAAGCAAACCTCACCTCATGTGACATCGTACATCGAGATCGATGTAACTCCATTAGTGAGCTGGAGGGATAAAGTGAAAAATAACTTTGCCAAAACCTATGGCCAGAAGCTCACTTTTACCCCCATTTTTATCCAAGCGGTTGCCAAAGCGATCAAGGATTTTCCAATGATCAATGTTTCCGTACAAGGAACGCAGATCATCCGCAAACTGGATATCAATATCGGGATGGCTGCAGCTCTTCCCAGCGGAAACCTGATCGTACCTGTAATAAAAAATGCCGATCGGCTTAATTTGGCAGGACTTACTTATGCCGTAAACGATCTGGCACAACGGGCCAGGAACAACAAATTGAAACCCGAAGAAATTCAGGACGGAAGCTTTACTGTGACGAATGTGGGAACTTTTGGAAATATCATGGGGACCCCCATTATCAACCAACCTCAGGTGGCCATATTGGCAACCGGAATCATCAAAAAGAAACCGGCCGTGATAGAAACCGAATTCGGAGACACGATTGGTATCCGGCAACTGATGTTTTTGTCGTTGTCTTATGATCATCGGGTGGTAGATGGAGCCTTAGGAGGTTCCTTCCTGAAGCGCATAGGAGATTACCTCGAACAATTTGATGTCAATCAAAGCATTTGATGCGAAAGCAGTTCAGTTCCAGGATCGGTTTATTCTTCATATTAAATTGCATGTGGCTATCGTTTTCAAATGTGCTTGTTGCACAGGCCTCTGAATATGAATTAAAAGCGGCATTAAAACATCTCAGAGACAATAAGCTGAATGCAGCATCCATAAATTTTCAGGCAGGTTGGAATGCATTCCGGAATGACCAAAACCTGTTGTTCAAAGCTGGAAATTGCCATCTGGATGTCAATAATCTCAAGGACGCTAAAATGTGTTTGGAGCGACTGCATGAATTAAATCCCGGGTTTTCAGGATTGCCCTGGAGTTTGGCCAGAACTTACCATTTTAACCAGGAGTTTTATAATGCCATTAAATTTTATAAAGCGGCACTCCGCGAATTGGGTACCGGACATCGACAGGCAGATTTCATACGCAATGAATTGATTCGATGTGCGTATGGAAATCAATACCAACGAAGGGATCCGATCGCCCTGGTAGAACCGTTTGGAAATGATATCAATAGCGAAAACGATGAATTCGCAGCATGTCCCAGTGTAAATTATAATGGAAAATATTATTTCAGCATAAAATACACGCTTTCCGGAACAAAACTAACGAATGTTAGCAAAAAAATAAAAAAGGAACAGGCCGATGTTTTTGTAACGCAACTGGAGAATGGCAAATGGACCGCTCCTCTCAAATTGCATTCCGAACTCAATAGTAATTTGAATGAAGAAGTTTTAGATTTTTGCAGAGATGGAAACGTTATGATTTTTTCGAGAGAACTTCCCGGAAAAAATTATGAAATCTTTACGGATACATTTCATCGCGACGCCGCTTCCCTGCATTATAGTGTGTGGAAGAGTCCGGTACAAAGCAGCATAGGCGATAAGTCTTTGTGCATATTTCAGGATTCTGTATTGATATTTTCGAGCGCACGAACAGGAGGATATGGTGCCAATGATTTGTACTTATCGATTTGGAGACAAGGCATGTGGATGGATCCCGTAAATCTGGGTCCACAGGTCAATGGGCCCTTCAATGAAGCCTATCCTTATCTTTCTAAAGATGGAAAGACCTTGTATTTTTCATCGGATCGGCTGGAATCTATGGGCGGATATGACGTATTTAAGCTCAAATATTTTGCTGAATCCAATTCCTGGAGTGAAGTTTTTAATCTGGGAATTCCGGTAAATTCTCCAGGCGATGACACCCATTTTAAATTGACTCAGGACGGTTTAGCCGCAGTAATGACTTCAGACCGGAAAAGAAACAACCTGGGGAACAGGGATCTTTATTTTGTTTACTTTAAACAGGCATTAGAAGAGCAGAGCGAAGATGCACAGGGTTCAACATTATCTTTACTTATGAACCCTGAGGTTCCTGAAATTAAAATCATTGATGTACCGGCTTCAAAGGATATAAACAGGAGAACAGTTCACAGCCTGAGTGCAGAGCCTTTTTATTACCGGGATGAAAATTATCTATTGGAACCTAAAAACAAACTGGCTGCTGATCAGCTGGCAAAATTTTTAATGCATAATCCCGGATTACATTTACAAATAACCTGGACATGCCTATGAAGAAAATAGGGATGCGCTCAATTTATTTTTTTCTGTGAAGAAAGCAGAATCATTGAGCCTCTATCTTCAGAAACAAGGCATCGATAAGAACAGGATGATACATGCCGGACTTGGTCGGGCGATACCGCTTGCAAAAACAGAACCAGGTCAATCCGGCAATGCAGCCGCAATGAAGTTTAACAAGCGGATTGAATACAAGATCATAGGAGCAGACAGCAGTTTACATGATATCAATTACAAGCCCCTACCCATCCATCCTCATCTCAAAGCTGAAATAGAAGCGAATTGTTTTTCACAAAGTGAGCATGTTTTTTACATCTTATACCTGGGAGAAGCGCCGAGTATATTGAATCATCCCCTGGTAGATCATTCAAAAGGATTTGTGTTTGCCGAAAAATCTGAGGGTTCTGATCTTTACCGCTATTATTTTGGAAGTTATAATGCATTTAAACAGGCCTTTGAAGACTGGCAAAATTTTCGAAAACAGGGTATTGAAATAAAAGGGATAAAGGCCAGGTACAAAGACCATTGGATACTGAAAAATGATATCGTAGATCTTGCCCTGGACTTTCCAGACCTGCTCAATTATCTCGATTTTTTGAATTCTGAGGAGTAGATTTTAACTTTTGCCGACAGATTTTAAAAATTGGCTCTTACGCATACATTTATGTACGCAACGCGAATGGTGCATATTTTTCCAATGAAAATTATTTATGCGATTTCGCTTCCGGATTAAAATTCAGGCAGAGCTGGATCCAGTATTCGAGGTCTTTGTCGAGGTCAAAACCATCGGGCATAACAAATACAAATCCTTTCATGGGTTTGCCGGTGAAATCCATGGGTAAGCAATGATTTTTTTGAAGGGCTTCGGCATAAGCCTTTTCACCAACACGCGCCATAAGCAGGTCTGTGTTTTTTTTCTTATCGTAATGGATTCCGCAACACATTTTATCGTCGACCATAAAACAAAGCCCTCCCATCATTTTTTTCTCGACAAAATGTGCCTGTTTGTTTTTTAAAATCCTCCGTATGCGCGAGGCAAGCAGTTCATCGTAAGACATAAGATTAGAATTTATTCCCTTTGGAATCACAATTTAGTAAAATTACCTGGATACTCTGTTACTATTTTATGAGTTTTAATTCAAACTATAAAAATAATTATGATCCACATTGTGAAACTTTGTGCCTTTAAGTCTTTGTGCAAAAAAACTAGCTTATGAAAACTGTAAATTTTGAAATGACTGAGCAAATGTGGTAAACCATATGATAATATTTTCCCGCAGATTTCGCAGATAACGCAGAAGAAATGGATAAAATGAAAGTATGCTACACGAAAATTATAATCAACGCGAATCCCCCTAATCCCAGCCTGAACGTATGGATTTTGATATAGTTTATAACAATATTTCAGTTGGGCAGGTGCAGGAAATAAATTAATCTTTTTCTAAGTTTTGACTTTTTGATAAAAAAAGTAAATGAAAAGATCTGCGAAAATCTGCGTAAACCCCGCCTGACCGAATGAGTTTTCCTTGAATTTAAAACAGTATATCAGTCGGGCAGGATCTGGAAATAAATTGAAGAGTTTTTCGTCCCGATAAAATAAAGGGAATTATTTCTTTTCTAAAATATTATTCTATTTCATCGGGATTTTGGCATTTTGACTGTAGCATATACAGTTGAATAGTTTGGAATTACGCTGCCTGTTTTCTGCTACAAAAGCGCCAGGACACAAGGAAGCATAAAAACTTTTGCTGGCAAGTTGATCTTTAAGGATCATTTAAAAACTAAAATGAAAAAGGCTGATCTGAAATCAGAAATTAGAGAAATGAAAATATTTTATTTGCCTTGCGCCTTTGGCCTTACGCCTTAGGCCTTACGCCTTAGGCCTTAAGCCTTACGCCTTAAGCCTTCCGCCTTTCCGCCTTTGGCCTCTTGAAATAAAATGACCCGATGTTAACGATTGTTAGTTATAAGTCAAATTTAAGATTGCTGTTCCTGTTGCCCGGAAGGTTCCGTTTTTTGGAAGATATGATTTTGGATGGATAGCAACAATTGCCGGGCTTCGGCAAATCCATGGACCTGCTCGGCAATGAGGATGAGTTGTGTCTGACTCTGTTTGATGCTGAATCTCGACCCGGTCTGAGTAATATATTGCATCATTTTTTTAAATACACCGCTTTCAAAATACTTAGATGCAGGATTAGCGATGAAATAACATTGCAATTTCTTCTTTTTCAGGATCAGTCTTTCAAATCCAAGCTCTTTTCCCAACCACCGGAGTCTTAATCCGTTAAAAAGTTCTTCGACCTGCAATGGGACATCGCCAAACCGGTCTTTAAGTTGGGCAGCAAAAGTCTGAACGTCATTTTCGTTTTCAATTTTATCCAGACTTTGATACAAGCGAAGTCTCTCTTGTATATTCGAAACATAAGCATCTGGAATCAGCATTTCGATGTCGCTGTCAATGCTGGTATCTCTGATGAAGTCATGTTGTTCTTCTTTTTGATCTTCGAAAAGTTCCTTGAAATCATTTTCCTTAAGCTCCCAGATCGCTTCTTCCAGAATTCGCTGGTAAGCTTCATAACCAATGTCGGCAATGAATCCACTTTGTTCACCGCCAAGCAGGTTGCCTGCTCCGCGTATATCCAGATCTCTCATGGCGACATTAAATCCACTCCCGAGATCCGAAAATTCTTCAATGGTCTTTAATCTTTTGCGGGCTTCCATGGTAAGCACCGAAGAAGGCGGAGCAAATAAATAACAGTAGGCTTTTCTGTTAGAGCGGCCTACTCTACCCCGCAGCTGATGCAGATCACTCAGTCCAAACTGATGTGCATTGTTGATGATGATGGTGTTTGCATTGGGAATGTCCAAACCCGTTTCGATGATGTTCGTGCAGGCGAGTACATCAAATTTGTGATCTATAAAATCGACCAGGACTTTTTCCAGCTTCTCTGCTTCCATTTGTCCGTGAGCCATAGCTACATCGACATTCGGACACAGTTTCTGCAGCATGCTGACAATTTCCGGAAGACTTTTGACTTTGTTGTGAACAAAAAAAACCTGACCTCCTCTGTACACTTCGTGTAAGATGGCCTCGCGGATCAGATCGTCATTAAATACCCTGCGTTCGGTATGTATGGGTTGGCGATTGGGTGGCGGAGTTTGAATGACACTCAGATCCCTGGCGGCCATTAAAGAAAACTGGAGTGTACGTGGTATGGGTGTGGCCGTTAAAGTAAGTGTATCGACATTGTGTTTGAGTTGACGGAGTTTTTCTTTGGAAGCCACTCCAAATTTCTGTTCTTCGTCGATGATGAGCAGTCCGAGATCTTTAAATTTTATTTTAGAGTTTAAGAGACTGATCGTACCGATGATGATGTCTGTTTTTCCGGAAGTGAGATTTTTGACAATTTGCGTTTTCTCTTTGGCGCTGCGAAATCTCGAAATGTAATCGACATCCACAGGAAATTCTTTCAGCCGGTCTTTCAGTGTTCTGAAATGTTGGAGAGCAAGAATGGTTGTTGGCACAAGAATAGCAACCTGCTTTCCATCCTGAACGGCTTTGAAAGCAGCTCTGACCGCAACTTCCGTTTTTCCGAAACCAACATCGCCACAGATCAGGCGGTCCATTGGACAATCTTTCTCCATATCGGATTTTACATCCAGTGTGGCTTTGTATTGATCCGGAGTGTCTTCGTACATAAACGAAGCTTCCAGCTCGGTTTGCAGATAGTTGTCGGGATGAAATGCAAAACCTTTTGAGGCTTTTCGTGATGCATAGAGTTTGATCAGCTCTTTGGCAATGTCCTTGACTTTCTGCTTGGTTTTTTGTTTGAGGACTTTCCATTGATCAGAACCCAGTTTGTGCAAACTCGGAATGGTGCCTTCTTGTCCGACATATTTAGAGATCTTATGCAGCGAATGGATGCTCACATAGAGTATATCGTCGTTTCTGTAAATCAACCTGACCGATTCCTGTTGTTGTCCGTTGATCGTTATTTTTTCCAGTCCGGCAAATCTTCCTATTCCGTAATCCATGTGGGTGACATAATCGCCCGGTTGCAGTTCTCTCAAAATTTTAAGACTCAGCGACTGGTCTTTGGTAAATCCCTGTTTTAGTTTGAATCCATGAAATCTCGAGAAGATCTGATGATCCGTATAACAGGCCAATTTGAGATCGTGGTCTATAAATCCTTCGCGCATCGATCGCACTTCCGGAACATATTGTACCTGGGCTTTCAGATCTTCGAAGATGTTGTAAAACCGCTCTATTTGTGCCGAACTGTTGGTCATTAAATAACAACTGTAAGTTTTGGCATTTAAGGATTCCAGATTTTGGATGAGCAGTTGAAAGTTTTTATTAAAACTGGGTTGTGCTTCGCTGTGGACCTGAATTTTATGAAATTTGCTATAAGCATCGGGTAAACTTTGGTAAAACACCAAAGGAAAATTTTGGAGAGCATTCAGAAAATCTTCGGGAGTGATGTATTCTTTCTGACTCAGCAAGCTGACTTGTTTTTCCTCTTCGTAGTGTAACATTTTTTCTGACTGACGTACAGCCGATTCGAAACAGGAATTTAAAGCATCCATACACGAAGGAAGGTCTTTAATCCAGACGATTGAATCCGTTGGTAAAACTTCGAGCAAAAGATGTTTGGTACTTGAAGTGGAATCCGATTGAGTATTGGGGAGGATGGCAAAGCGACTGATCTTCTGAACAGAAAGTTGCGATTGCGTATCAAAAGTCCGTATGCTTTCAATCACATCGTCGTTGAGTTCAATCCGATAGGGAAGTTCGTTTGCAAAAGAAAACAGGTCGAGTATACCCCCGCGAACCGAAAACTGACCGGGTTCGTAAACAAAATCGGTGCGCTCAAAACCATATTGATGAAGTTTATTGAGGATTAAATCCAAGTCGATTGCATTCCCGGTCTGGAATTCGAGCATCGACTGCAATATGCTTTTCGAAGAGGGAATTTTTTCAAATAAAGCTCTGGATAAGTGACCAGTATAAACGGTATTTTTTTGCCCAGTTTCTGGAGTACCTCTACGCGTTGTTGAACCTGAAAATTATCCGCTTCGTCAAATACCAGGGGCCGTCTGAAAGAATCGGGAAAAAAGCTAGCCTGATGTTTTTCGGACAATGCATTCAGATCATCGAGCATGTAAGCCGCTTCCTCTTTGTCGGCACAAACCACTAAAAAAAGTCTTTTATTTTGAAGAAAGCTTGATAAAAGCAAAAAGCTATCCCTGGATCCGCACAGACCCTCGATATAAATGGGCAATCTTTCTTGCTGATCCAACAGCGCGTTGAGTTTTACGGCGATTGGATCGCGGTTCAGATAATCTGAGATCCGCTTCAATTCTTCCAGCACGGTGTAAAGATAGGAAGGAAAAGGGAGAATGGCGATTAGATATAAAAATAATAAATTGAAATAATATCCAGCTTATTCAATTGAAAAAAAGAAAGTGAAAAGGCGATCGCTTCCAAAATCAATATACGAATTATTCTGATTGATATTTACAATTTTGAAATACTTTATGAATATAATTTCAATTGATTCTGTGATTAAGCTTAAGTTTGCTTTGTATTGGTTATGATTAAAAATTACCCTTCCAAAATATTGATTGCAGGAGAATACACTGTTCTCATGGGTTCCGGTGCTTTCGCTGTTCCATTCACTTCTTACCATATGAGTTGGGAATTTCAAGCCGGAAATAATGATATCGAATTGCATAAATTCTTTCGATATCTTTCAAATCATGTAGAATTTCGTTTGTATTTTAACTTTCCTTTGTTTGAACAGGACCTCCAAAACGGAATTTATTTAAAGAGTAACATTCCTCAGGGTTATGGCCTGGGAAGTTCGGGTGCCGTTTGCGCGGCTGTCTGGGATCGCTTCAGAAATGAACAATCCGAAAAATTTAGTATTGAAGAAATTCATGGAGTCTTGAAACAAATGGAATCCTGCTTTCACGGACAAAGTTCCGGTATGGATCCTTTAATTTCCTTTTGCCGGCATCCTGTTTTTTTTGATGGGAAAGAATTCAGAGTTCTGGAAAATTATCAAATGGATGATTTAAAAAATTATCGCATGGCTTTAATCGATTCCGGCAAACGTCGCGATACCCAGGAATTGGTAAAAGTTTTCAATACAAAAATAATGCAGCCCAACCTGCAGAATCAATTGCAAGAATTATCCGAGCTAAATAAATCATTGATCAACTCTATCATTACCTATAAATTATCTATTTTTTCGGAATACTGGAAAAAAATCAGCTTGCTGAGTTTGAACCTGTTCGATGAAATGATCCCTGAAAATATCAGAAAATTCTGGATGACCGGAATTGAAGAGGAGCGATTTTATCTGAAGTTATGCGGTGCCGGAGGAGGAGGATATTTTCTGGCTCACGTTCTGGATGAGGATACTTTTCAGGAGTTAAGCAAAGATCATGGATTCCCGGCTACGATGCCATTTAAAATCAGCTAAAAACCAAGTTTACCCTTGACCTAAACTCAGCCGGCCTGGATTTCTGAAATCAAAAGACCGGAAAGTTTCAAATTAAATTATTTTTGCATATGAAATAAGAAGGATGCAGCCATCCGGTCAAACACAGTCAACAAATTCCTATTATAGTCTTAAAGAACTTGTCAATTGGACGGGGTCCTACCTTAGTGAATTTAAATTGCGTTGGAAGACTTTAGTACTGGCTTTAATCCTGGGTTGTGCCCTTGGCGTAATTATTAAACTCAACAGAGAAAAGACTTACGAAGCCGAAGTGAGTTTTATGTTGAATGAAGAAACGGGTTCGTTTGGAGGTGTTTCTTCAGTAATCGGCCAGTTTGGGGGATTGCTGTCGAGTGGTGATCAGGTCAACCTTCATAAAATTCTGGACCTCGCGAAATCCAGAAAAATTGCTGAAAAAATATTTTTCAAAAAAATCAGCCTGGACGGAGGGCATTCAGATTATCTGGTTAATCATCTCATCAGGGAACAAGAATCAATAGGCAAATGGGCCCCCTCGCCATTTTATAAATCAAATCATCCTTTAAAGGGTTTCAAATTTCAAAGAGATCATCTTGCATCCTTCGAACGGATTGAAAACATGGCCCTGCTTCAGGCGCATCAATTATTCCTTTCAAAAATATTGACCCGGGTGAGCGACAAAACCAATTTGATGTACTTGAATATGAGCGGCTCTGATGAAACGCTGACCTTTGAACTTGCTACAAATTTATTCGGAGAGCTCAGCCAGTTTTACATCGATAAGTCCGTTGAAAAACAAGAGGATACTTATAGGGGATTGCTGCAAAAGACCGACTCCCTTAAGGCATTGCTCGATATCAATCAGCACCGGCTGGCAGGCTTGAAAGACAACTTTCGGGG
This sequence comes from Saprospiraceae bacterium, assembly GCA_016716185.1. Lineage (NCBI taxonomy): Bacteria > Pseudomonadati > Bacteroidota > Saprospiria > Saprospirales > Saprospiraceae > Saprospiraceae bacterium. Next base: position 110,434 of record JADJWV010000002.1, read on the forward strand.
CAGCTGGCTGCTGACAGAAGATGTACCCAAAACCTTGCTGGATCAGGATATTAAAATTCTTCAACTGGTATATGCAGAAGCCATGAAAAATAAAGAAATGGCATCTTTTGCCCTCATCAATAAAACACCTTTTATTCAGCCGGTTGATCTCCCCATACTTCCGTTAAAATGTAATCAAACCAGTTGGCCTGTAGCTCTGCTCATGGGCATGATCTACGGCTTGTTTGCCGGATTCCTTTACATCGGATTTCTGAAATTTTTCAGGGATTCCGGGATTTTTGAGTAATTTTGTTACTCATTTATGCTCGAGGCACTCATTACATCCAAAACCCGTCTCAGATTGCTGCACCGATTTTTTATCAGTGCTCAAAATCAGGCATATTTGAGAGGCCTGGAAACAGAGCTGGGGGAGTCGACCAACAGCATTCGCGTCGAATTGAACCGTCTATCCCGTGCAAAATTATTGATATCGGAGTCCCGGGGGAACAGGAGGTATTTTAAAGCGAACACGGCCCATCCTTTTTTTGACGAACTGCATCAGATCGTCTTGAAGGAAGCAGGAATTCCGCAAATAATGGCGGGATTAAAATCTGCACCGGGGAATTTTCAGGCATTTTATTTAAGAGGAGACTTAAGCAAAGGCCTGCAATCCAAAAAAATCGATTTGATCCTGGTGGGAAAGTCAAATTTTACAACGCTAAACAGATATTTCTCCAATGCAGAAAAACTAAAAGGAAGGAAAATCCGTTTCAATCTGTTTAGCCAACGAAAAGACCCGGAATTGCTACAATTATTGGAAGAAGAAAGCCCCATTTTATTGTGGGAAAGTAAACGATGAACATGTTCAGAGATTTAATTGAAAAGAAGGAAAAACTTGCAGTGATAGGCTTGGGTTATGTAGGGCTTCCATTGGCGCTTGCCTTTGCAAGAAAAATGAAAGTGATCGGATTTGACATCAATCAGGAACGCATTGCGCTGATGCAAAAAGGAGAGGATCCCTCCAGAGAAATTGAAAAAGAAGGATTTGAAAACGCCGACATCAGTTTTACAACCGATCCGGAAATATTGCGGGAAGCCAGGTTTTTCATAGTCGCCGTTCCAACGCCGGTCGATCATCATAAAGTTCCCGATTTAAAACCTCTGATTGGAGCATCGGCTACGATTGGGCAAGTATTGAAAAAAGGAGATTATGTAATTTTCGAATCCACGGTTTATCCGGGATGTACAGAAGAAGATTGTCTTCCGGTCATCGAAAAAATATCGGGTTTGAAAATGGGAACCGACTTTAAACTCGGTTATTCTCCAGAACGGATCAATCCGGGCGACAAATCCAAACCTCTTGAGAGTATTTTAAAGATTGTATCCGGAAGCGATGATCAAGCCCTTGAAGAGATTGCATTGGTTTATGGAAGCGTCATTACTGCGGGTATTTACAAAGCCCCCAGTATCAAAGTTGCTGAAGCTGCCAAAGTGATTGAAAACAGTCAGCGGGATTTGAATATTTCATTTGTAAATGAGCTTGCCATTATTTTCGATAAAATGGGAATCGATACCAGAGAGGTTCTCGATGCTGCTGCAACCAAGTGGAATTTTTTAAAATATTCACCAGGCCTGGTGGGTGGACATTGCATTGGTGTGGATCCTTATTATCTCGTACATAAATCCAAACAACTGGGATATGATCCCGAAGTCATACTGAGCGGAAGGCGCATCAATGATCGGATGCCCGCGTTTGTTGCTAAAAAACTGGTTCAGCTGCTTATTTCCAAAGGCAAAAACCCCAGTGAATGCCAGGTATTAATTTGCGGAATTACCTTTAAAGAAAATGTATCGGATATACGCAATTCAAAAGTTGCAGATCTGTTTCATGAATTGAGAGCATATTCAGTAAAAGTGGATGTAGTCGATCCACATGCAGATCGGGAGGAAGTTCATCATGAATATGGAATTGAAATGAACGAAAAGGCGGGTGCCTCATACGATGCAGTCATTTTAGCTGTTGCTCACGATATTTATAAAAATACGGCCCCGGAAACATTTGTTTCGATGATGGGTGCCGAGCCCATAGTCATCGATTTAAAAGGACTCTATAAAAAAGCGGACGTGAAAGCGACCTATTGGAGATTATAAAGAAATATCAATGAGAATCAGTATTGTTGGGACCGGATACGTTGGATTGGTGACAGGAACCTGTTTTGCAGAAACAGGGAATCAGGTTCTTTGTCTTGATATCAATGTGCACAAAATTGAGCGATTGTCTTCTGGTGAAATCCCGATTTTTGAACCGGGGCTCGATGTCTTGTTTGAACGCAATGTCAAGGAAGAACGACTTCAATTTACCACCGATCTGGATAAAGCCGTTGAATTTGCAGAAATTATTTTCCTTGCTTTGCCAACCCCACCGGATGAAGATGGTTCAGCTGATCTGAGTTACGTGTTGAATGCTGCACGGGAGATCTCCAAACGCATTAAAAAATATACGGTCATTGTCAATAAAAGCACTGTGCCTGTTGGCACAGCAGAGCTGGTACACGAAATCATGTCGGAGCATTTGAACATCGATTTGTTTGATGTGGTGAGCAATCCTGAATTTTTAAGAGAAGGTGTAGCCGTAGAAGACTTTATGAAGCCCGACCGCGTAGTCATCGGCAGCCGTTCTGAAAAAGCAAAACAACGTTTGGAAGAATTGTACGAGCCTTTCGTAAGACAAGGCAATCCAATTTACACGATGGATCTGAGAAGTGCAGAACTCACCAAATACGCTGCCAACGCTTATCTGGCGATGCGCATCAGCTTTATGAATGAATTGGCAAATTTATGCGATAAAACCGGTGCGAATGTCGATTTGGTGCGCAAAGGTATCGGATCCGATAACCGCATTGGTAAAAGATTTTTATTTCCCGGTGTAGGATATGGCGGTTCCTGTTTTCCAAAAGACGTCAAAGCACTCTTTAAAACAGCCCAGGATCATCATTACCGCTTCAGGATTCTGGATGCTGTCATGCAGGTCAATGAACTTCAGAAAAAGTTGCTATCAGATAAAATCAAGGTTTATTTTGATGCAAACTTATCCGGTAAGACCATGGCTGTTTGGGGACTTGCATTTAAACCCAATACAGACGATATTCGGGAAGCACCATCCATTGAAATCATGAATGACTTGTTGCAACAAGGTGTTCAGTTGCGCGTATACGATCCGGAGGCGATGGAAAACATCAAAGCCATTTATGGAAACCAGCTTTACTTTGCAAAAGATATGTACGATGCATTGGTTGGAGCTGATGCATTGATCCTGATCACCGAATGGAATGTCTTCAGATCTCCGGATTTCGATGAGATGAAAACCAGGATGAAACAAGCCATTGTATTTGATGGTAGAAATGTATTTGAACATAACAGAATGAATGAAATGGGATTCAGTTATACCAGTATCGGAAGACCATAGCGCTGTAAACGAAAAATGAAATCATGAGTATGAAATTACATATGGTGGACCTTGCCACCCAGTATTCCAAAATTAAAACGGAAATTGAATCTTCATTGATGGAGGTTTTGGATTCTACCATTTTTATCGGCGGACCAAAAGTGAATGCTTTTAAAGAGCATTTGGAATCGTATCTACAGGTCAAACACGTCGTTCCTTGTGCCAACGGGACAGATGCTTTGCAAATTGCTTGTATGGCTTTGGGTCTCGAACCCGGAGACGAGGTCATTGTTCCTGCATTTACTTACGTGGCTACGGCAGAAGTCATCGCTTTATTGAAACTAAAACCGGTTATGGTCGATGTTTACGTCGATGATTTCAATGTCGATACCAATGCCATCCGCATGAATATTACGCCAAGGACCAAAGCCATTGTACCCGTGCATCTGTTTGGTCAATGTGCCGATATGGAAACCATCATGCAAATTGCCAAAGAACACCAATTGTTTGTCATTGAAGACAACGCACAGGCGATCGGATCGGCTTATACATTTCAAAACGGGACGGTTCATATGGCTGGAACCATTGGACACATCGGATGTACTTCTTTCTTTCCTTCAAAAAATCTGGGCTGTTATGGAGACGGTGGAGCCATCTTTACCCAGGACGACCATTTGGCAGCACAACTCCGGATGATTGCAAACCACGGACAAGGTTCGACCCGGTATTACCACGATGTTGTTGGTGTAAACTCAAGGCTGGATGCCATACAGGCTGCCATCCTCGATGTCAAATTGAAATACCTCGATACCTACATCGATGCAAGAAGGAAGGCTGCAGATTATTACGATAACGCTTTTGCCGGACATCCGGCATTGATCACGCCATACAGAAACAACCATTCCAGGCATGTTTTTCACCAATATACACTTCGGGTGACCAATGGAAAGAGAGATGCACTGAAAACGTATCTCGACCTCAAGAATATTCCGAATGCAATCTATTATCCGGTACCTTTGTACAATCAACAAGCTTTTCGAGAATACTCGGGAGGTATTGAGCAATTACCCGTTACAGAGTTGTTGTGTAAAGAAGTGATCTCATTGCCCATGCATACGGAGTTAAACCCGGAAATACAGGATGTGATCATCAAAGAAGTCTTAACGTTTTTAGAAGGATAATTATGGATGATAGTTACTATGCCCATCCGACCGCGATCATAGATGATTCCTGCTCCATAGGAAAGGGAACAAAAATCTGGCATTTTTCACATGTCATGTCCGGTTGCATCATAGGAGACCACTGCAATCTTGGACAAAATGTTGTGATCTCACCAGAAGTCATCCTGGGCAATCATGTGAAAGTGCAAAACAATGTTTCTATTTACACCGGAGTGATTTGCGAGGACGATGTGTTTCTGGGACCATCGATGGTGTTCACCAATGTGATCAATCCACGAAGTGCAGTGAACAGGCGTGGCCAATACTTACGAACGTTCGTTAGGAAAGGAGCTACCATCGGCGCCAACGCAACCATTGTCTGCGGCCACGAGATCGGAACCTTTGCATTTATCGGTGCCGGAGCAGTGGTGACCAAAGATGTACCGGCTTATGCACTGGTCATTGGAAACCCCGCCAGACAAATGGGCTGGATGAGCGAATATGGACACAAGTTGCACTTTGATGAACGTAGCGAAGCGATCTGTCCGGAATCAGGTGAAAAGTATAAAATTGTAAACGGACAAGTACAGAAAATCCATGAGTAAAAAATTTGCATTGATCGGTGCGGGGGGTTACATTGCTCCCAGGCACATGAAAGCCATCAAAGAGACCGGAAATGAATTGGTTGCAGCGATGGATAAAAACGATTCGGTTGGCATCATGGATTCTTATTTTCCGGAAGCTGATTTTTTTACAGAATTTGAAAGATTCGACAGGCATTTATACAAACTCCGAAGGAAAGAAAACGGAATCGATTATTTGAGCGTATGCTCTCCCAATTATTTGCACGATGCGCATATTCGTTTTGGCTTGAGACTCGATGCCGATGTGATTTGCGAAAAACCTCTGGTCCTGAATCCCTGGAATATCGATGCTTTGAAAGAAATGGAAGAAGAAACAGGCAGAAAAGTTTACAACATTCTTCAACTTCGCGTGCATCCTAAAGTGATTGCCCTGAAGGAAAGTCTAAGCAAGTCACAAGTATCCGGCAAGCATCTCGTAGACCTCGTATACATTACTTCCCGTGGAAAATGGTATTATTCAAGCTGGAAAGGCGACATCAGTAAATCCGGCGGCATCGCGACCAACATCGGAGTTCATTTTTATGATTTATTGGGATGGTTGTTTGGCAACGTTCAAAACAATATTGTTCATTTATTGAGCCACGACCGGGTGGCGGGATTTTTGGAATACGAAAACGCCAAGGTTCGATATTTTTTAAGCATCAATGAAAATACCTTACCCGAAAAGATCAGATCCAGTGGCAAAACAACTTACCGATGTCTGGAAATCAATGGCGAAGAATTTGAATTCAGCGAGGGATTTACAGATTTGCACACCGTGTCTTATCAAAGAATTTTGTCGGGGCAAGGTTTCGGACTCGAAGAAGCCAGATGTTCTATACAAACGGTTCACGACATCAGAAATATGGAAGCGATCGGACTCACAGGCGATTATCATCCTTTGGCTGTAGCTCAATTGTAATAATGAAACATACGCAACTGATCGCGGAAATCGGACAAGCACACGACGGAAGTTTGGGGATCTTACATTCCTACATCGATGCCCTGGCAGAACAGGGAGTGGATGCCATAAAATTCCAACTACACATAGCACAGGCAGAAAGCAGTCCCTGGGAACCATTCAGAACGAAATTTTCCTATCAGGACGCATCGCGATTTGATTATTGGAAGCGAATGGAATTGAGTTTTGAACAATGGTTGGGTATTAAAAAACACTGTGAAGAAAAGAAACTCGAATTTCTCGCCAGTCCGTTTTCAATTGCAGCAGTAAAACTTCTGGAGCAATTGGAGGTGAAGCGATATAAAATCGGGTCGGGAGAAGTCAACAACAGCCTGATGTTGGAAATTATTTCAAAGACCGGTAAACCCGTTTTATTGTCGAGCGGAATGAGCAAGCAAGTGGAACTGGATCATGCAGTTGAAACCATCAGGAAGCACCATCAGCACATGACCATCATGCAATGTACAACGGCATATCCCAGTGAACCGGAGCAATGGGGACTGGCAGAGATCGGAAAGATCAAACAACGCTATCAATTGCCAGTCGGATTTTCCGATCACAGCGGTACCATACATGCCGGAGTGGCTGCATGCGCGTTGGGTGCAGAAGTCATCGAAGTGCATAGTGTTTTTGATCGAAGAATGTTTGGACCCGATTCAAAAGCATCGCTTACAGTGGATGAGATCGGAGAGCTTAGACAAGCCCTGAATTTATTAGACCGTTCGGCAAACAGTCATTTTTCGAAAGAGAGCGATGAGATATTTAGCGAATTAAAAATAATGTTTGGAAAGTCTTTGGCCGTCAATAAGGATCTTCAATCCGGCCATGTCGTTTGTCTGGAAGATCTGGAAACCAAAAAACCCATGGGCCACGGTATTCCGGCATCCGACTTTAAGATGCTGCTGGGAAAAAAACTAATCAGCGATATACAGGCTTTTGAATTTATAAACTGGACTGATGTCGAATAATACGCGCAGAAATATTTGTGTTGTCATTACAGCAAGACCGAGTTATTCGAGAGTGAAGACTGCACTGGAAGCCATTCAACAACATCCTGAATTGAATTTACAATTGGTTGTTGCGGCATCAGCATTGCTCGACCGATATGGAAATGCATTCAGGTATATCGAAGAGGACGGATTCAAAATTGAGGCAAAAGTGTTTAATGTGCTCGAAGGAGAAAATCTACAGGCACAAGCAAAAACTACCGGCCTTGGAATACTCGAACTAACGACTGTTTTTGAACATTTAAAGCCGGATGCAGTAGTTACGGTAGCAGACCGGTTTGAAACCATGGCTACTGCCATTGCTGCGAGTTATATGAACATTCCTTTGGTTCACATTCAGGGTGGTGAAGTTACCGGCAACATCGATGAGAAAGTAAGACACGCCATCACTAAATTATCGGATCTGCATTTGGTGGCATCGAAAGAAGCCTGCGACAGAGTCCTCAGAATGGGAGAAGATCCCGATTATGTGATCGTTACCGGTTGCCCGTCACTGGATCTTGCCAAAAGGATAGCAGGTGAAAGTAACAATCAAAGCGAATTTGATCCGGTGAAAAAATATGGTGGTGTAGGGATTTCCGAAGTGGATCTGGACCACTTCATTGTAGTCCTGCAACATCCGGTTACAACCCAATACGATGAAGCCAGAAAACAGGTGGAAATTACGCTGGAGGCTATACATCAAATGGGCATTCCCTGTTTGTGGTTCTGGCCCAATGTGGACGCAGGATCAGATGGCACTTCCAAAGGGATTCGGGCATTCAGGGAAAAGCATACGCAATCAAAAATTCATTTCTTCAAAAATATGGAGCCGGAAGATTTTTTGAGACTGTTGAAAAAATGTAAATGTCTGGTTGGGAATTCAAGTGCGGGAATACGCGAATGTTCTTTTCTGGGCATACCCGTGGTAAATATAGGGCAAAGGCAACAAGGAAGGGCGCGGGGCAGGAATGTTGTCGACGTTCAACACGATGTACTTGCGATCCGTTCGGCTGTTGAGAATCAAATACGTCATGGCCATTATGAACCTGAATTTATTTATGGAAATGGACAGGCCGGAGTACAAATTGCCAATGCTTTGGCTAAAAGTCCCTTGCGTTTTGAGAAGAAAATTCAATATTGATCAAAAATGTTTTAAGAGATCCGGTTTCGACTGGACAGATTTAAATTAATCAGAATAATCAGACCACCAGATGCCTTCAATTTTAGGAATCATACCTGCCAGATCGGGATCCAAAAGGGTACCGATGAAAAATTTGCGAAAGCTGGCCGGTAAAACTTTGGTTGAATATGCGATTGACGCAGCATTGGATTCCCGTCTCCTGAATTATATTGCATTGAGTTCTGATTCTACAGAAATTTTAAAGCTTGCTGATTCCTATAATAATAAAATATGGCAGATCCAAAGACCCGATGAGATATCCGGCGATACATCAACGGCTTTGGAATACGTGGAACACACCTTGGAAGTAATGAAAGGTTTGAATTTGGAAACGCCTCAATATGTGGTCATCATTCAGCCAAGCAGTCCGTTCACCAAAGGGGAGGACATCGACGCTACCATCCGAAGGCTGCTGGAATTAAAGACAGACTGTGCGGTCAGCGTAAGAGAAGTACAATTTGATCTGCATCCTTCTAAATTCAAATACATCAGGGATGGAAAGTTGTTGCCTTATTTTGAAGATACGGGAGATCATATGGCCAGACATTTGCTGGATAAAATTTATGTTCGAAACGGCTCCGTTTATATGAGCAGCATAGAATTAATCAGATCCCGAAAATTGCTGAATGACTCCTGTGCAGCTTATGTCATGCCTCCGGAAAGATCAATTGACATCAACGATCTGCTGGATCTCGAATTTGCAGAATTTTTGTTACAAAAAAATGTAAAAAAATAAAAGATCATTAAAATTGGCTTCTTCATGAGCTGAAACATAGTAAAGTAAATTATAAATTGATACCATCAAAACTTAAATGAGAAAGATCATCCAGGTTGTAGGGGCCAGACCCAATTTTATGAAAGTTGCACCTGTGCACCGGGCACTGAAGGAAGGGGGCAGGTGGGAGTCGCAGATTGTCCATACCGGACAACACCAGGATGTAAACATGAGCGATATTTTCTTCAAACAATTGAATCTCGATCTTCCCAAACATTTTTTGGGGGTACAACCGGGAAGCCACAGCCAGATGACCGCAGGAATCATGCAATCCTTTGAAAAAGTCCTCCAGCTGGAAAAACCAGACTGGGTGGTTGTTGTCGGAGATGTTACATCGACTTTGGCCTGTGCGCTAACAAGTGTTCGTTGTAGTATACCTGTTGCACATGTGGAAGCCGGATTGAGGAGTTTTGACAGGCAGATGCCCGAGGAAATTAACAGATTACTTACGGATCAACTGAGCGATCTTTTATTCACAACTGAAAATTCGGCAGCAATTAATCTGGCCAAAGAAAACATTGCCGCTCATAAAATCCGGTTTGTCGGTAATTGTATGATCGATTCCCTGATTTATTTTTTGCCAAATGCAAACGCTTCTTCACTTTTGAAACAACACGGACTGGAACAAAAAGATTATGCTGTGATGACCATGCATCGGCCTTCTAATGTGGATTATCGCTCAGGCCTTGAACAAATACTGGACATGATCAGGTATATCGTTTCTGAATTGCCCCTGGTATTTCCGGTGCATCCAAGGACTGAAGACCGGCTTAGGCATTTTGGTTTATGGGAAGATTTAAAGCAAATTAAAGGTTTAATTCTCACTCCTCCGTTGGCGTATCTCGATTTTATCGGACTGATGAAAAACAGCAAAATGTTGTTGACTGATTCGGGTGGAATTCAGGAAGAAACCACTTATCTTAAAATACCCTGTCTTACTTTCAGGAAAACCACGGAAAGACCAATTACAACCGAAATGGGTTCAAACATATTGATCAGCGACTTAAATGTTGAAAATGCCTGCCGGCAGATTTATGAAGTGCTTCAGGGAAATATCAGAGAAGCCTGTATTCCCGAAATGTGGGATGGCCAGGCCGGGCAAAGAATTGCAAATGTATTTCATGAAATTTAATCCACGTTGAGTTTAATCCTGAAATATTTTTATACGATCCGATATCTGCATATTAAACAGCTGATCTATTTTTTAAAGTACAGAATTGCCGATCGAATTTTTCACGTCTCCGGATCTTATCGCAGATACCAGGGAATTAATTTCCGGACACATTTTGTGGATTTGAATTTTCTTCCGGTGCGAACGAAAATTTTGAAATTAAACCAGCTTGAAATATTTCATTTGAAAAAGGAATATGCAAAATTGCCGGATTGGAATGATCGGGATCAGGGAAAACTATGGAATTATCAGTTGCAATACCTGGATTTTCTACTGGATAAAACACTAGATACAGAAATACAGATCACTTTACTTAAAGACATTTCTGATAAAATCAATTCCGGGCAGCTTTTACTTGAGCCTTTTCCGGTATCTCTGAGGTTAATCCATATTTGGGCGGGCAGACCCCGGTTCCAGGATTTCGATAAGGGAATTCAAACCGCTTATCAGAAGCAGCTGGAATACCTGGAGTTGCACCCGGAATACCACTTATCGGGCAATCACCTGCTTATAAATTACATTGCCTTGTGTTATGGATTTCAGGCATTGGGCAATTCAGCCAGGCTTCAGCATTATTTGAAAATATTAATGAAGGAAATACAAAGGCAGATCCTGCCCGACGGAGCCCATTACGAACGCAGTCTTTCGTATCATTTGGATATCCTTGGTTATTTGACTGGTTTATATCTGATTTTAAAAGAAACCAAGGAGTGCGAAACATACAGGGATCAACTTTATGAAAAGTGCAAACAAATGTTTGACTGGATTATGTATGTGACACACCATCTTAAAATTGTGCCCTTATTCAATGATTGCATTCGATTGGATAAGATTATTTTTGAAAAACTAAGCAATTATTATAACAACAATCTTGATGTTGGAAAGACATATGAATTGAAAGAAAGCGGGTATAGAAAACTCTCGAATGCAAGTTGTCTTTGTATCGTCAATGCAGGAAATATTACTGCTACGGAACAACCGGGGCATCAGCATGCCGACATGCTTCATTTTTGTCTGAATATTCATGAAAAAGATGTACTGGTCGATACAGGAATATCTACTTACGAAGTATCCCCTGAACGCTTGCTCCAGAGAGCATCAGCATCTCATAATGTGGTTGTAGGATGTCAGGACCAGAACCAGTCTGAACTGTGGGCTTCCTTTCGAATGGCCCGAAGAGCCTGTCTTGAAATCACAGAGGACTTTCCGGATCGTTTATCGGCTAAAGTAAAATGGTATCAGGGACATGTGCATCAAAGAAAATTCAGTTTGCAGGAAAACGAATTAAGGATTGAAGACCAATTTGATTACGTAAAGAATTCATCGGAACGATCCCTTGCTCTTTTTCATTTTGATCACGTGGCTGGTGACTTGAAAGTTGTGGAGCAAACAGTGGTTCTCGAAAAAACAGGAATTAAATTTAATTTTGATGGAGCAAGGGAAATCAAAGTAGAAACCTATCAGCAGAATTTTAACTTTTGCGAATCTGTAACAGCTCAGCGTATTCTGGTGTATTTTTACGGTTGTTTGCAAACAAGGATAAGCTGGAGTTCTTGAAAAAAATTATCTATTTATCATATCACTATCCCCCCGACCTCAGTGCGGGATCATTCAGGAATGCTTCACTTGCAAATGCATTGGCAGGCAGGTTGGAATCGCAGGCAGAAGTTCATTTATTTTGTACCCAGCCGAATCGTTATTCCAACCATATTGAGCCAGCAGCTGAATTTGAACAAGAAGGAAATTTATTTATTTATCGCATCCCTGTTCCACAACATAAGAATCGATTTTTTTTACAAATGCGTTCATTTTATGTATATTTTAATTACGTAAGACATAAGGCGCCAAAGATTCATGCCGATTTTATTTTTGCATCAACTTCTAAATTATTTACGGGATATCTGGCTTACCGGATTTCAAAAATGGTGAATATCCCTTATTACATTGATCTCAGAGATCTGTTTGTTGAAAATTTAAAAGAATTTCTGCGAATACCTTTTTTAGCTAAGTTTAGCAGTTGGTTTATTGGTAAATATTTTGAGAAGCCCTGTCTTTTGCAAGCGGCACACATCAATGTAAACTCCCGTGGATTTCTTTCTTCGATTCCCAAAGACTTTACAGGCACCACAAGTTTTTATCCGAACGGCATCGATGAAATGTTCCTGAATTGGAAAAAAACAGATCATCCGGAAGAACAGGTAAAAATCATATGCTATGCTGGAAATGTTGGAGAGGCACAGGGGCTGCATTATTTTATTCCTGCCCTGGCAAAAAAGCTCGAAGCGCATTTCAGGTTTTTAATCATTGGCAATGGTTCTGCTATGCATAAATTGAACAGGGAAATTTATAAACAGGATATAAAAAATGTGAATTGCATTCCCCCGGTCAACAGGTCTGTATTGCTCAGCTATTATTCCAATTCCGATTATCTTTTAATTCATCTGCATCCATTTAAATCGCTGGAGAAGGTTTTGCCATCAAAATTATTCGAATATGCAGCGGGCGACATACCTGTACTGGCAGGAGTATCGGGATACACGAGAGATTTTATGGAATCGGAGGTAAAGAATAATATTTTTATATTTAATCCGGGAGATGTGGATGCAGTTTGCGATTATCTGGTGCAGCACATTTACAAAAAAGAGGCCAGACCGGAGTTTGTTGAAAAATACAACCGCACTACGGTAACACGCAATATGGTTGAATCTGTAATTCAAGTAATGCACAAACATACAGATGCCGTTTAAAATTGCAATTGTAGCCAACTCATGCTGGAATATTTATAACTTCAGAATGGAACTGATAAAACATTTTTGTGAAGCAGGCCACGAAGTTCATGTATTTGCCGGTAAAGACGAGTTCTGTGCACAATTGAATTTTTCATCGCACGTTCGATTTCGTTTATTAAACTTTTTAAAGCCGGTGTCAAAAAATCCGGTATGGGATATTTTTTGTTTTGTTGAAATTTTAAAAAATTTATGGGATGTAAAACCGGATCTTTTGCTGAATTATACGGTGAAACCAAATATTTACGGGAGTCTGGCTTCCCGAGTACTCGGCATCAGGACGGTTTCGAATTTAACAGGGCTTGGATTCGCAGCAGAGAAAACCGGATGGCATAAGTTCATTTTTAATTTTTATAAAATGGCTTTGCAAAAGAACGAAGTAGTTGTTTTTCACAATGAAGAAGACAGACTTTGGTTTGTAAAAGAGAAATTGATTAAAGAGGCTCAAAGCATTTGTATTCCCGGGAGCGGAGTGGATTCGGAATATTTTAAACCGGAGCCCGGGAAGCAGAAGGGTGAAAAGTTTATTTTTCTTTTTGTCGGAAGGCTGATCAAAGCAAAAGGTATTTTTGAATTTTTGGATGCGGCGGAACGATTGGCCCAATACTACCCACAAGCAGAGTGGTGGATTCTAGGGAGACCAGCAAATGAGCGTAATCATAAAAAGCAGGAGAAGAAGTTTGAGCACTTTCAAAAGAACAAACAGATCCGCTTTTTGGGATTCCAGCAGGATGTGCGTGTTTATTTAAGGCAAGCCCGGGTTTTTGTTTTGCCTTCCTACCGGGAAGGGATGCCCCGCTCTTTAATGGAAGCCATGTCCATGGAATTGCCTGTAATTACAACGCGTGTAGCCGGATGTAAACATGCCGTTGAAGACCGGTTGCATGGGTTTTTAGTAGAACCTGAGAGCGGCCAGTCACTTTATGTTGCCATGGAGGCATGTTTGAATTTGCCGGAAACAGAATTGGAACAAATGGGAAAAAATGGCCGGCAACGCATTTTAAATAATTTTGCGATGGGCAGGATTATACAGGGATATGACAAGATTTTGAATAAGCTGATCAACCAGCACCCGTTAAATTCCAATCGTTAATTTAAAGCAGAATGCAGCATAAAATCCTTCAAAACAGGAGATATTATCATAACAGGATTCAGGCCGTGCTTAAAGAATTAGATATTAGAGAGGGCAGTGTACTCGATCTGGGTTGCGGCGAAATGCTTATAAAACCTTATCTGAATTCAAATAACATCCGCTATATAGGGATTGATCAGTTTCCTTTTCAAGAAGAAGAGGATTTTTACTGTGCAGATATATTGAATTACCCATTGGAAAATGAGACATACGATTTTATTTTCCTGCTTGGGGTACTTGATCACATGAATTTCAGCGACCAGATCCGCATACTTCAGAAGATCCAAAACCGGTTTCAGAAAACGCTGGTAGTAAGCCGGTGGAATTGTTCAAATCTGATATTAAGAATGTTTTATTACAAACGGAAGTGTGTCGATATAGAAAGCCATTTCAAAGGGTATCGCCTGAAAAGATTAGCTTTTGTAAAATTTCCGAGATTGAAATTTCTATGGAAACCGGGAGAAGATAAATTCTGGTATAAATTTATGGCGACGGAGTATGTGTACATTATTCAGCCTGTTGCCCTGTAAAATCTGAAACAATTTCTTTCACCAGCAGTTTGGCCAAGTCGAGTTTATCATTTGTGATTACATAATCAAAATGTCTGGCATAATCCAGTTCAATTTCCGCTTTTTGGATTCTTTTGGATATGGAATCATCGTTGTCCGTATTTCTCAATTTTAATCTTTGCCTGAGTACTTCAATATTGGAAGCTTTCAAAAAAATGCTCAGGGTGTCGTATTTATTTTCAGATTCTATCCGAAATGCTCCCATGACGTCTATATCCAGCAGAGGGATTTTTTCAAGAGCCCAGATTCTATTGATCTCACTATGTAAAGTGCCGTAAAATTGGTTGGTATATACTTCCTGGTATTCAAAAAATTCATGATTACGAACACTTGTTAGGAAGTCGTGGGTTTGCATAAAATAGTAGTCCTGACCATGTATTTCTCCGGATCTGGGAGTTCTTGTAGTGGCTGAAACCGAGAAACAAAGACTATTAAACGTTTCGAGGAGGTATTTGGCCAGTGTCGTTTTTCCCGAGCCGGAAGGAGCAGTGAGTATGACGATTTTCCCGGATTTCATTAAAGAATATTTGCCATTTGTTCTTTGATTTTTTCGAGATCATCTTTCATATTGACCACCAGTTTTTGGATGGGTGAAAATTGCGCTTTCGAACCGAGTGTATTGATCTCCCGGCCTATTTCCTGGCTGATGAAATTAAGTTTTCGGGATTTGATCATTCCTTTTTTATTCAGTTCCTCGAGAAAATATTCGCAATGTTGCTTGAGGCGGACTTTTTCTTCGGTGATATCGAGGCGTTCCAGATAATAAATGATCTCTTGTTCGAAGCGATTGCGGTCGATGGCTTCCGAGTCGAGATTGGACTCAATGGTTTTATTAAGTTTTTCTTTGAGTAAGCTCAGACGTTCGGGATCCAGACTTTCTACCTTGTGCAAGTGGTTCAGTATCGATTGTGTACGCAAAGCCATGTCATTGGCTATGATGGTTCCTTCGATGGATCTGAAATCGTTGAGTTTTTCGATGGCTTCATTCAAAAGATCCAGAGTATAATCGTATTGATTTTTTGAAATCAGGGTATCCTGAGCAGTGATCACATTCGGGAATTTGAGGATGGCATTCAGAATATCGGATTGTTTGAGATCGATAGAATCTGAAAGCTTTTGGATTTGATTGTAAAAATTCTTAAAAAGAGCATGGTTCAGAGTAAACTCATCGGTTATGCCATCGGAATCAATGGAAATTGTCAGATCGAGTTTTCCTCGTATGACTTTGTCATTGAGCATTTTCCGGATATCGAGCTCGTGCTGGCGATAGCTGTTGGGTAATTTAAGTCGGAAATCATTCACTTTGGAGTTGATGCATCTGAGTTCGATTACGATCTCGCGTCCCTCAAAGTGGCCTTTGGCGTTTCCAAATCCTGTCATCGACAATAACATACTTCGGTATTTGAGGCACTAAGGTAGGATTATTTTTACTTGTGATGTGCGGGTACAAGCCCTGTAAAACCAGCATATCTCCTTGATATAGAAAAAGTTATAATATATAATTTGTAATAAAAAAACCAATAAAAGTTTTGAGAACCAAATTAAATTGCGAAATTTGCCACGCTCTTTTAGGGCGGCTATTCATAACTCTCTAAATATCAAGCAAATGAGAAAAGCTGATCTGGTAGCATTGATTTCAGAAAAATCCGGAGTTCCCAAGGTTGATGTCCTGGTATCTCTTGAAATGTTTTTCAAGGAAGTCAAACAATCCCTGGCACAGGGTGAAAATGTTTACATCAGAGGATTTGGTTCCTTTGTTGTCAAGAAAAGAGCTAAAAAGATCGGCCGACACATCAAAAAGAATGTAGCAATTGAGATACCCGAGCATTTTATCCCATCCTTTAAACCGGCTAAGATATTTGTCGATCACGTGAAACTGGGGAAAGAGCCCGAGCATTCTGAGGAGGATGAAGATGAAGGAGATGATCTTTAAGCTTAGCGCATGAATCCTATCAGGTTAGGAATCCTTTTCTTTTGTCTGCTGCTGCTTTGTTATTTTGGGCTGAGTACCGTTTCACCAAAAATCAGAAAGTCATCGGGCGAGCGGATCAAGGATCTCGAGGCAACCGGTGTTGAAAACCTGATCCAGGCTCAGATGAAAAAACTGAATGAAGTTCAGAAAGCTGAACTGAATGTTTTAAATACCAAATTTTCGAATGTAAGTACCGGGGCAGACAGCATTGAAGTTTACAAAGAAATTTCGGGTTATTGGTTTAGGCAGGGAGCGCATAGCATAGCGGGCAGTTATGCACGCCAGGTGGCTTCCCTGGAAAAAACGGCCGAAAGCTGGAAAATTGCGGGAACAACATTTTTATATGGACTGGAAAGTGAAACCGATCCTAAACAAAAATTGTTTTGTCAGCAAATGGCTGTCAGTAGTTTCGATCAGGCATTGTCGTTGGATCCCGATGAAGCGGAATACGAAATGTACAAAGCTCTGGCCTTTGTAAAACTGCCGGGCAACGAACCCATGAAAGGGATCAGAATGATGCTGGACCTGGAGAAAAAAGTTCCTGAGTACCTGCCTCTGCAGATTCAACTTGCGGAATTGGGGATGCAGACCGGGCAATTCGAAAAAGCGGAATCGAGATTAAAGAAAGTTTTAAAAGCGGATCCGGTTCATCAAAAAACCAATTGTTTAATGGTTGATTTGCTGAATCAGACCCATAGGACTCAAGAAATAGAAAAATATATAATTCACTGTAAACAATAAATTATGCCTTGCGGTAAAAAAAGAAAAAGACATAAAATCGCTACGCACAAACGCAAAAAGCGATTGAGAAAGAACAGGCACAAGAAGAAGAACAGGTAGAATCATTATTCTGCGTAATGTTGCGATTTCCACAGATGGAAAATCTTTCTTCTCTAACTTCTAAAACTGCGCTGTCCGGTTATTTATCCGGTTCAGGGTGGTTGTCATATGGTTTTTAAGTTTGTACCCAAACCGAATACCCAAACCGGCAAATTTCCTTTTCGGCCTTTTCCTAAAACCGAAGAAACCAACAGGGCCAAACGGGATTGACTTTAAGACCATACGTACAGCTATCTCCATGCTGTGATGTTTGCAAACATTTCGCATCATTTATAAATGGTGCATGGAAAAAGAACTTATTATCTCTGCACAACAAGGTTCTGTAGAGATTGCTTTGCTTGAAGACAAAAGACTGGTAGAACTTCACAAGCAAAAGTCAAACACACAATACAATGTCGGGGATATTTTCCTTGGGCAGGTAAAAAAGCTCATGCCGGGTTTGAATGCGGCATTTGTGGATATCGGGCACAGGAAAGAGTCCTTTTTACATTACACGGACATGGGTCCGCTGTTTAATTCCAATCTGAAGTACACGCAGGATTCAGTTGACGGCAGGTACACCGGTGGATTGCTGGATCAGTTTGAATTGCAGCCCGAAATTCCAAAAAATGGCAAAGTTGCCCAGGTGCTCGACAAACGCGCTCATTTGTTAGTTCAGATCCTCAAAGAGCCCATTTCTACAAAAGGGCACAGATTGACTTGTGAGATTACGATCCCGGGCAGATTTTTGGTCCTCACTCCGTTTAACAATACCATTGCCATATCGAAGAAAATTGCCAATTCGGAGGAAAGAAACAGGTTATTTCACCTGGTGGAGTCCATCCGGCCCAAGAATTTCGGAATCGTCGTTCGAACTGCAGCAGAGGGTAAAAAAGTTGCTGAAATGCACGAGGAGATCAACAACCTTTGCGAACGTTGGAAAGCAATGCATGCCCAAATGTTCCGGGCGAAACCACCCGCTAAGCTCATGAGTGAACTGGATAAAACTTCGAGCATCATCCGGGACTTACTGAACAGTAGTTTTTCGAAAATTGTGGTAAACGACAGAGATATTTACGAGGGCATTAAAATTTATCTCGAAAATAATTTACCCGAGAAAGCCAATATTGTACAGTTTTACAAAGGAAGCAAACCCATTTTTGAGAACTTTGGAGTCAGACGACAAATCAAAGCCGCATTTGGTAACACGGCTACCTTAAGCAGCGGAGCCTACATCATTATCGAACACACTGAGGCCATGCACGTGATTGATGTCAACAGTGGGCCCAAATCGCAGCGCCAGGATCAGGAAAATGCTGCATTGCAGGTTAATAAAGAAGCTGCCCAGGAAATTGCAAGACAATTGCGATTGCGGGATATCGGGGGTTTGATCATTATTGATTTTATCGATATGAAGAACTCCGAAAACAAAGTGGAGCTCTACAATGCGATGAAGCAGTACATGATTAATGACCGGGCCCAACACACGATACTTCCCCTGAGTAAATTTGGATTGATGCAAATTACCCGGCAAAGGGAAAGACAGGAGTTGAAAATTGATACATCAGAAGTATGCCCTTCCTGTGCAGGAACCGGAAAAGCCAATGCTTCCATTTTTCTCATTGAACATATTGAGAAAGATCTCGACTTTATTCAAAGTACGAGACCTACGAAGCAACTGAGCCTGGAGGTCCATCCGTTTATTGCAGCTTATTTGAAAAAGGGCATTTACAATTTTGCATTCCGTTGGTTTTTTAAATATATGAAATGGATCAGCATCAGGGAAAATCCCGATCTGCCTTTGATAGAATTTAAATTTTTTGACGGTCCCGACGAAGAAATCCGACTAAAGGGTTAAGAAAATTTAAAATACAGGCAACGGACCTACGCCTATATTTACAACGGCTATTGGACGGCTCTGCGAATGAAAGAATTGCCAAATGTATTGATTTGTCCGCAACACTGGGGTTTGGGGCATGTAACGAGAACCATACCCGTAATCAGATATTTCATCAAAAGAGGATATCCTGTGGTCCTGGCTTCTTCCGGTGCGGGCAATGACCTGCTGAAACTGGAATTCCCAAATTTAAAAGTGTATGAGCTGCCCGATTACGGCATTACTTATCCTTTCAAAAACATGTATTTAAATATGGGCTTGCATTTGATTCAAATGCATATAGCCATCATCAAAGAATTTTTTGTGGTGCGCAAGATTTGTAAAAAGGAACATATCGGTTTGATCGTATCGGATGCCCGCCTCGGTGCAGCGCAGCCCGGTATTGCTTCGGCAATCATTACCCACCATTTACATTTTAACTTGCACAACAGATTTTTTGAATGGGTCAGTGATGTTTGGATGAAATTTTTTTATTTTCGGTTCAGACAAATATGGATACCTGATATTGAAGGTGAAAAAAATTTAAGTGGAGATCTGTCTCATTTGTTCAAATCTTCGAAGCATTTTTTTATAGGGGTTTTATCCAGATTTCAGGTATTGGATTTGCAAGTAAAATATAAATACGCTTTTATATTATCCGGACCCGAGCCTCAGCGCAGTCATTTTGAAGATATTTTAATGGAACAACTCAGGAGCTTGCTGCCTTGTTCCTGCGTTCTGGTGAGAGGCACCAAAAAAGGAACAGACCTGATACAAAGATTTCCATATCTCAAGGATCATCTTGAAATTCACGAGTTAGTTTCAGGCGACACTTTAAACTCCCTGATGTGCAGTTCGGAACAAATTATTTGCAGATCGGGATACTCCAGTTTATTGGATTTGTGTGTATTAGGTAAATCGGCTTTTCTGGTTCCAACACCAGGCCAACCTGAACAGGAATACCTGGCAGAGGAGTTGCACAGAAAGAAATTATTTTATTGTAAATCGCAGGATGATATTGAACTCGGGAAAGATCTGCAGGCGGCAAGATCATATAGTGGGTATAAAAATGTTGATTTGGGTAAATCCCTTTATGAAGTTTTGGATGAGCGCGTAGCTGATTTATTCAAATATAAAATGTAACTCAAGTTACAAAATGTATGGTGAGTTTTCGGGAAATTTGATAAAATTTTAATTATGAAAAAGAATATGGGTCGGGTCGACCGATTGATCAGAACAGGCATTGCAATTCTTATCGTTGTATTGTATATGACAGGGCAGATAAGCGGCCTGACTGCAACCATTGCGCTATTATTAGGAGCCATATTTTTATTGACTTCTTATCTGCGTTTTTGCCCTTTGTATTTACCCTTTGGAATTTCTACCATTCGGGAAACCGAAGAGGATCAAGAGTAAGCCATCATAAATCAGGCTTGTTTAATTTTTTTTCCCGCATCATTTCGGGGTATCCTTGTTTTTTTAACATAGCAAAAAAACAAGCTTCTATTCTTTTAAACCGCGTTTCAGGAGTTTTGGCTGTTTCGATCCATTTGGAAAAGTAATTCCGGTGTGATTTACTCAAGGTATTGAAATGAGCTATGGCCTTTGGATCGGATTCCAGTGCTTCCAAAAGTTCGGGATGAAGTTGATAAGCGCTGCTGTCGGGCATCAATTCAAGGTTAATCCGTTCGCCTGCTTTTTTATGTAAAAGTTTACGCATAGCGGCATTCAATGGAAGTATAAAATTTCCACCTCCCATTGGAAGAATACTCAATCCTTCGACCGGGTGCTGGTCTAAAAATCCCTTTACCCGATAAGAGGTTTTGATGCCCGGATTTATTTGTTGCGCAATGTCCAGGCTAATTTCGGCATAAGTCCAGCCAGTTTTTTCACCTTTCTTATCAAACTTCCTGATGATTGTTTGAAATTTTATCATACCATTTCAATAGTGATTTCGATTTAGGCGGATTGTAAATTCTAATCGTCTGAGCATTTTTTATCAGACAGCCATAATCGTAATACATTTTTAATTCCAATCCATTTTTCAATTGCATCACATGGGTGTGATAATCCGGGAGAAAACCCAGGTGTTTTAAAACGTCTGCAGAAATAACCGGATTACATCGGGAATGGTATACATGTGAAAGTACATTGCGGTTATGCATCAGTTGTTTGTTGATGTATCGGATGCAGGACGGTACATTGCGATTTTGCATTTGATGGTGTTGACTTCTGCAGTGGTCATCGCAAAATTTTTTGTCGGATCTGCCCATGAGGATAGCTCCACAAACGAGACATGTCTTTTGTGTGTTCATAATAGTGTATTTCATAGTAAAGATAAAAGAAATCGCGAAACGGCAAAAACGGGAGACCTGAATTTTATCCGTATATAAACGGATAATACTTTTTATTTCAGAAGACAACTTTGATCTTGCACCGATTTCATTCTGATCAGATGAAAAACATATTATTCACAATTACAATTTAACACGTATGAACAACCTTAGAAACAGTGTGCGCCTGATAGGAAATCTGGGCGCCAATCCCGAAATCAAACAGTTTGAAAAGGGCTCGAAAATGGCACGCTTCACTATGGCCACCAATGACGTACACAACGACAAAGATGGCAAGAAGGTCACTGACACACAGTGGCATCAGGTAGTAGCCTGGGGTAAATCTGCCGATATCGTCGAGGAATACCTGTCGAAAGGAAGTGAAGTTGCCATTGAGGGCAAACTCATTTCGCGCAGTTACGATTCCAAAGATGGCGAGAAAAAGTACATCACGGAGATCGTTTTAAACGAGCTTATGATGTTGGGTAAGAAAGCCTGAGTTATTCACCGGAAAGCCGGGCAGGTTTATTGTCCGGCTTTTGATTATGGACACTTCTAAAAATCTCTGGCCCTTCGTTGTGCAAATTTTTTAAACTCCTTCCCGATATGCGGGGTACGCAGTATAATCCGGGTTTAAAAAATGGGGCAAGTTCATTGTATGGGGAGTAATTTCTTATAGCAAGAGATCCAATTTGCGAAACTTTGAGCCTTAGAGCCTTCGTGGCAAAGGTTTGAGACTGCCTTATGCCTTACGCCTTACGCCTTACGCCTTCAGCCTTACGCCTTATGCCTTAAGCCTTATGCCTTACGCCTTACGCCTTAAGCCTTGCCTTATGCCTTACGCCTTATGCCTTACGCCTTTAAGCTAAGAAACTGGATTCCATTGCATGAATTGGGATGATTAATCAATAATAACAAGGCCAGTCTTCGTTTCTGGGTTAATTACATTAAGTTGAGTCCGTTTTTATTTAAATTAACCAAGCCTTCTTAATTTAGGCTACTCCGCATAAAATTAACTTGATCCTAAAAAATTCACACGTCTCCTCTGATGGTAATTTAGAAATCCCCTATTATTATTCAGGATCTAATAAATTCCATACATCAAATGGATTTTATCACTTTCAATTGGATGGCATGGATTCCCTGGCTACTGGCTTCGCGGCCGTTCTGCTGAAGTTTAAGATGATAAGATCCTGGAAAAGGAAACTTGATGTTCGGTTGAAGTAGAATGGGCGTTTTGCAAACTGCATTTCCGCATTTTCCATAAGGCCTGCCGCTGCTGTCAAATAATTCGAGACTTAAAATTTGTTCTGATGAAGTGGAGTCGGGAAATACAGTTAAGGCTTTTACATATTGATTTTGAAATCGGAAGTTGAGCTCGTGGGTAATCTCAAGTTCCATGTCGTAAAAGGATGTCGTGTCGACGATGTCCCAATCAAATTGAACTACCTGGCTGGAATGCCATGTTCTTTCAGCAATTTCAAATTTTTGTAAGTACGTATCATTAGACGAACAGGATAGAAAAATGGGAATCAGAAGCAAATAAAAACTGAATTTATGAAACATGAGTATTCTTTAGGATCAGCTAAAATACTCTTTCATCCGTTCAAAAAAACTTTTATCTGCTTTACCCGGATCGGGTTGGAAATTAGGCATGGTTTTTAATTTTTCTAAAATAGCTTTTTCTTCGGATGTTAATGTCTTTGGTGTCCAGATATTGACATGAATAAGTTGATCACCTTTTCCGTAGGATTGTACTGAAGGTAATCCCATATCTTTTAATCTGAAAATTTTACCGGCCTGAGTGCCGTTGGGAATTTTAATTTTGGCAGCACCTTGTAAAGTTGGAACTTCAACCTGACAACCTAAAGCTGCATCGGCAAAATTGAGATACAAATCGTAGTAAATGTTATTTCCTTCACGGCTAAATTGTTCATGCGCTTTCTGTTCGATGCTGATCAATAAATCGCCTGCCGGACCCCCATGATTTCCTGCATTGCCGCGACCTCGCATCGACAATTGCATGCCGTCTTCTACACCTGCAGGTATTTGAATTTCTATGGTTTCTTCACCAACTTCATGCCCTGAGCCTCTGCAACTGTTGCAAACGGCAGCAATGGTTTGTCCTGTACCGTTGCAGTTAGGACAACTTGTAGTCGTTTGCATTTGACCTAAGAATGTATTTTTTATTTGCCTGACGTATCCTTGCCCGTTGCAAGTGCTGCAGGTTTTTACGCTCTTGCTGTCTTTGGCACCCGACCCTTGGCAAGTTTTACAAACCAGTTGTTTTTTGACTTTGATTTTTTTAGTGACTCCTGTGGCAATTTCTTCGAGGCTTAAACTCACCTTGATGCGCAGGTTACTTCCGCGATTACCTGTATGGCTTCTTCCACTTCCGCCTCTTCCAAAAAAGGATTCAAATGGAGAACCGGAATCTCCAAAAATGTCTCCAAAATGACTGAAAATATCATCCATAGACATGCCTGAAGCCCCACCATAACCAGAATTCGGATCGACACCTGCATGACCATAGCGATCGTACCTGGCTTTTTTATCCGGGTCACTCAACACTTCGTAGGCTTCTGCCGCTTCCTTGAATTTATCTTCTGCTGCTTTATCTCCCGGATTGCGATCCGGATGGTATTGCATGGCCACTTTCCGATAGGCCTTTTTGATGGCATCGGAATCTGATGACTTTGCAACTCCTAATATTTCGTAATAATCTCTTTTCGACATTTCAATAACAATAAGGTATTAAATCATTGTTTACCAACAATGACCTTGGCAAATCGAATGACTTTTTTATTCAGGAGATAAGCCTTTTCAATGGTATCGACGATTTTTCCTTTCATGGATTCATCCTGCACCGGTATTTCAGTAATGGCTTCGTGAAATTCCGGATCAAACTTTAAACCCTGGGCCTCCAGTTCTTCGAGTCCTTTTGATTGCAAAATTCCTATCAGTTTGTGATGGACAAGGCGCATTCCTTCCGGATAAATGGAATCGTTTTGTTGTTCTTCCGACAATTTTTTGGCACGATCGAAGTCGTCTAAAACTACAAGCAGATCCTGAATCAGTTCCTGACTGGCATTGCGGATCAATTCAATTTTTTCTTTCAGGCTTCTCTTCTTGTAATTGTCAAATTCGGCATACAATCGCAAATATTTGTCTTTTTGGGAAGCCAATTCCTCAACAAGCCCTGAAGCTGTACTTTCAGTTTCTTCCAATGCAGCAGACTCCGAAGTTTCTAATTCTTCAGCTCCATTTTCGTGGGCCTTTAATACTTCTTCATTTGCCAAATTTTTTTCCTCAATCATGTCATGTATTTAAACTGTTCTGCAGAGGTCAATAATATTGCCAACCCAAAAAACAGGTCAATTTGTCAGTTTTTTTGAGTTTGATAGGCCAAAAACGCATCCAACTCGGCAATGCTTGGGTCTGCAAGGATAATTCGAGAATCTGGTCCGATCAAAAATTTTGAAGGTATAGACCGCACCGAATAGGCTTGGGCGATGGGACTTTGCATCAAATTTTCTTCGATGATGTGGTGAGGCCAGTTCAGACCATCATTCCCGATAGCTTTAATGGCATCTTCTTTGTTTTTTTCTAAAGCTACACCCAGGAAATCAATGCCATCTGCAGTCTTAAACTTAATGTTCCGATATTTATCGTACATCATGACGAGAATCGGATTTTCCTTTCTGCAAGGGGCACACCAGGATCCCCAAAACTCAATTAAAAGGTATCTGCCTTTGAATTGTTCGAGTTTGATGGAATCATTGTTTAGGTCTGTCGCCTGAAAATCAGGAGCCATTTGGCCCAGTACCAGCATGGAATTAAAAAAGAAATAATAGACCAGATATCCTATAAAAAGTATTGCAGCCGTTGGAAGCAGTAATTTTTTCATTTCGTGTATTTAAATTCAGAAAGTCCGCAAAATACCATCTGTTGCGTATTTTGTTCCGTTTGCGATAAATTTTCGAGGCTCAGACAACAACAATTGAAACCCGAATGGGTTTATAGTCCTGTTCCTCAGCCGAACATTTGAATCCATATTCCATGAAAAAAAAGATCATTCCGGGTACGATACCCACCGGTGAGTTGCACCAGTATTTGTTAGGAGCGGTTGCTCCAAGGCCTATTGCATTTGTGAGTACCCTTGACGAAAATGGGGTTCGGAATCTGGCGCCTTATAGTTTTTTTAATGCTTTCAGTTCAAATCCGCCCATACTGGTATTCTCATCCAACAGAAGGGTGGAAAGCAACACGACTAAGGATACCTTGCACAACATCCAAAAAAACAAAGAGTGCGTTGTCAATGTGGTCAATTACGAGATTGTGAGACAAATGATGGTCTGTTCGGTTGATTTTCCAAAAGGTGTTTCTGAATTTGAACAGGCAGGGCTCACGCCAGAAGAAGCAGATGTGGTGAAACCACCACTCGTTGCAGAATCTCCTGTTAACATGGAATGCAGGGTTACCGACATCATCACGCTGGGCGATCATGGAGGAGCAGGTCATCTTATTTTATGTGAGGTTGTAAGAATGCATATTTCAGAGCACGTCCTCGACGACCAAAATAAGATCGATCCAAACAAACTGGATCTCATGGGCCGTATGGGGCGGGCTTTTTACGTAAGAGCCAGTGGCGATGCATTGTTGTCATTGCCACAGTCTCAACATTTGCCCGTTGTGGGATATCCCAATTTACCCAAACACGTAAGAGAGAGCCACGAACTTTCTGCAAATTTCATCGGTGCACTTGCAGGCATGAAACATTTTCCAGATCGTCAACAGGCCCATGAATTTCTGCAACAGCATCCCGAATTGCAATCCATATTAAATCAGTCTCTCGAATCCATCCATAAAAAATCCATGGAACTATTTCATCAGAAAGATCTTGAAAAAGCGGCCTTCTTGCTTGCAGGAGTAGGGAGCAGTCCTCAGTAAACAGTTTGCAGTTTGCGGTCCCGACATCAAGATTTGAACAGTACCATTCAAAAATCTTCATGTCGGGAGCAGTTTTCAGTTTCGATGATCTTTGAAAGATGCCGGTCGCCGAGTGTTGGTCCGTGTATAAAACTAACAAACGTTCGTTAGTTTTGTACACCATGCATACCAATTGCTTAAAGCTTTTCGCTTTTTTGCCTTTTGCTTAATATTTTTCAACTTCTCCCTTCTGCCTTAGGCCTTGAGCCTTGGTACCTCCGCTTCTTCCATTCCCCTTCCGCCAATCCCCTCTTGATTTTTTTGACCATCCACGGACCTTCATATATCAAGCCTGAATAAATCTGAATCCATCCCGCACCGGCTTGCATGCGCTGAATGGCATCGGATGCCGTGAATATCCCACCAACACCTATGAAATTCATGGATCCATTTGATTTTTGCACCAGATATTCCAGCTTAGACTGCGCAAGTTCCCGGATCGCAGCACCGCTAAGCCCGCCGGCTTCATGAATAAGTTGTTTTTCTTTAAGGCTCTCCGGCCTGGTGATGCTGGTATTACTTACAATGATGCCTGACAATTTATTTTTTAGAGCAACTTCGAGGATGTCATCCAAAGCAGCGTTTTCCAGATCAGGTGCAATTTTTAAAAACAATGGTTTCGGTTGGGGTTGGTTTTCATTTTCTTGTTGAATAGATGACAAAAGTTGATCAAGAGGTTCCTTTTCCTGCAATTGTCTCAATCCGGGTGTATTGGGGGAACTTACATTGATCGTAAAGTAATCTACATAAGGAAATAAAATCTTAAAACAATACAAATAGTCATCGACTGTTTTTTCAGGGCTGGTGTTTTTATTTTTTCCAATGTTTCCGCCGAGAATAAAACCTTCCGGTTTTTGAAATTCTTGCAATCGCAAAGCAAGCTGCTCCACACCAAGGTTGTTAAAGCCCATCCTGTTGATGATAGATTCATCTTTCTTTAATCTGAATAATCTTGGCTTGGCGTTTCCTTCTTGTGCAAATGGGGTCACGGTCCCCAGTTCGATATGACCGAATCCCAACAACGGTAGAAGTTTGAGCCATCTTCCGTCTTTGTCAAATCCCGCAGCCAGGCCTATAGGATTTTTGCATGCCATTCCGATAAACTCTCCATGTAAGTCCGGATGATCGAACGAAAACGAATGAATAAGGAGTTTATTTAAAATTGGAATTTTTATAGCAAGGGATAATAAATCCATTGCAAGGTAATGGGCGCGTTCCGCATCGAACCAAAAGAAAAAGTATCTGATAATTTTCCAGAACATGGCGGTTAGTCTTCGTCCAGTTTGAGTTGCAATTTATCTTTAAATGATGCAAGATGTGGATTTTTCTGAACCATCAATTCCCATTTTTCAATTCCGGAATAATACTTCACGGGTTTTTTATTTTCCTGGTCAGCCAACGTCGGATCGATTTCAATATAAACACGAATGTTTTTATCAGAAAAAGTCTTTCTAATCCTTTCGTCCAGTTTTAATTCGGCACGGATGGTTTCTCTGGATATAACGTTGCCTACCATGATGTGCATGGAGTGGGCTTCAACTTTACAGACTGCAGCTTTCATGAATGCTTTCAGAGAAACCGGAAGTTCGGATTCGAGCAATTCATTCCAGAAAGCTAAAGCTGCTTCTTCATTAAATGCAATGAGATTTTCTTTGCGTAGCTTTTCTTCTTCAATGATTTTGGTCTTCAACTGATCGATGTTGCCCAGTTTTGGTATGTTCAAACTGACCGGAGGAATCGACAAAGCAGGAACTTCTTTTTTGACAGGACGTGCAGAAGTTTTGGCGGGTTCTTTTTCAGGAATTTCCTGAATCAGGGTGTTTTTTTTTTCTTCGCTTTCTATGGAGGGCGCTGCTGGTAATGGTTTCTTTCTGGAAATAAAAGTCAGTTTGAGAAGCAGAATTTCTGTATGCAATCTTTTATTTCTGGCACGAACCATGTTGACATCAGCTTCATTGACCAGATCCAGCCAGGTCATCAACAAAGAGCTGTTACAACCCTCTGCCTGTTGACGGTAGCGCTGTTGAAGCACTTCGCTGCCTTCGACCAGATTGACCGTGGATTGGTCTTTAATGACCCAAAGCTGTCTGAAGTGGCCGGCAAGACCTTCCAACAAAACTTCAGGATCAAAGCCGTATCTCAATACATCATCGAGTAGCATCATACTTGCACCGGCATCTTCCCGGAGAAAAGCATCGACAAATTTGAAATAGTAATCGTGATCCAGGATATTCAGGTTATCGAGGACATCTTTATGCCGGATTTCATTTCCAGAAAAGCTTTTAATGCGGTCAAACATGGATAAGGCATCGCGCATAGCGCCATCTGCTTTTTGAGCGATCAGGTAGAGTGCTTCTTCATCTGCTTTAAGTTGCTCCTTCTCGACGATAGATTGCAATTGACGCACGATGTCCTTTTCACTAATCCGTCTGAAATCATAAATCTGACAACGACTGAGTATCGTAGGAATGATTTTATGCTTTTCTGTTGTAGCCAGAATGAATTTAGCAAATGGCGGTGGTTCTTCGAGTGTTTTCAGGAATGCATTGAAAGCAGCGGTGGAAAGCATATGCACTTCATCTACGATGTAGATTTTGAATTTTCCATATTGAGGCTGGTATCTGACCTGTTCAACCAACTCTCGAATATCATCCACAGAGTTGTTGCTCGCCGCATCGAGTTCAAAAATATTGAACGATGCATTTTCCATGGAGGCTTTACACGAATCGCAGCTATTGCAGGGTTCCCAATCGGAAGTGGGTTGATTGCAATTGAGAACGCGTGCGAGGATGCGGGCACAGGTGGTTTTTCCAACTCCTCTGGGGCCGCAAAACAAAAATGCATGTGCGATTTGTCCTTTGGCGAGAGCATTTTTCAGGGTATAAGCCACGTGTTCCTGTCCGATGACATCGGCCCAGCGGAGGGGTCTGTATTTTCTGGCAGAAACGACGAAATGACTCATATCAAAGAGGGGCAAATGTAGGGAAAATTGATCGGTTATGGGGGTTTTTCATGGGAATTGTACTTTTGATTCAGATGCCTGGAAACTAGTTAAAAATCAAATTCTACGACAAATTATCTTTGCCAGGGTTATGCGTGATAAGTTCAACGCTTTCGTTTGATTTCTCCTTAGAATTCTGAATTCATGAAAATCGCAATATCGCAACTGAATTATCACATCGGAAATTTTGAAGCCAATTTCAAGGCGATGGAAAGCGATGTGTATCGGGCCATTGATGGAGCCGCCGACCTGATCTGTTTCAGCGAACTGGCCGTTTGTGGTTATCCTCCCCGTGATTTTCTGGAATTCAAAGATTTTATCCGGCATTCGATGGATGTGGTCAACAGACTTACTGCGCTTACAGATAAAATAGCGATCGTGGTAGGTGCGCCTACCGTCAATCCGGAATTGGAAGGCAAAGATTTGTTTAACTCCGCATTTTTTCTTTATCAGGGAAAAGTACAACACCTTGCCCATAAAGCTTTATTGCCCAATTACGATATATTCGATGAATACCGGTATTTCGAACCCAATCGGGAATTTAAAACAGTTCAGTTTAAAGAAATGACTATCGCCATCACCATTTGCGAAGACATCTGGAATCTGGGCAACAACAATCCGATGTACACGATTTGTCCGATGGATATCATGATCGAAGAAAAGCCCGATTTTATTCTCAACTTATCTGCCTCTCCATTTGATTACGAACATGCGGAAAGCAGGTTGGATGTCATTCGGGCCAACGTACTGAAGTACAGGATTCCGATGTTTTATGTCAATGGTTACGGGGCGCAAACCGATATCATCTTTGACGGAGGGTCGGCTGTGCTTTCTCCGGATGGAAATTGTTATGAAGAGTTGCCATTTTTTAAAGCAGCATTTGAAATCTATGAACTCGACAAGGTCATTCAGGGAGGAATTTCAAGAGAACAAGATAAATCAAAAATTCCTTTGATCTACGAAGCATTGGTGATGGGTGTCAGGGATTATTTCCATAAAATGGGATTTCATAAAGCTATATTGGGTTTGTCGGGAGGAATCGATTCTGCGCTTACTGCGGTCATTGCTGCTGATGCGCTGGGAAAAGAACATGTAAAAGTTTTATTGATGCCTTCTGAATTTTCTTCACAAGGTTCGGTTGATGATGCTAAAGCACTCGCATTGAATCTTGGAATACAATTTGAGATCATTCCTATTCAAAACGTATATACTTCCTACGACGAAACTTTAAAATCCTATTTTAATGAAAAGCCCCGCGATGTAACGGAAGAGAATATTCAGGCGCGAATCAGAGGTATGTTGCTGATGGCCTTCTCTAATAAATTTTCGTACATTCTGCTCAACACCACCAACAAAAGTGAAATGGCAGTGGGTTATGGAACCTTATACGGAGACTTGTGTGGTGGGATTGCTGTTTTGGCTGATGTTTATAAAACGCAGGTGTATCAGCTTGCGACCTATGTCAATCGCGACCAGGAAATCATTCCTGTAAACACCATTCAAAAGCCGCCCTCTGCAGAGCTCAGACCGAATCAAAAGGATTCCGACTCCTTGCCGGATTACGATATACTGGATCCTATACTCTATCAATACATAGAATGCAGAAAGGGCCCCGAAGAGATCATTTCCATGGGATATGAGGCAACTTTGGTTTATAGAGTCCTAAAAATGGTGAACCGAGCCGAATTTAAAAGATTTCAATCACCTCCTGTGCTTCGCGTTTCTTCCAAATCATTTGGCCTTGGTCGGAGATTGCCCATTGAGGCAAAGTATTTGGGGTAGTTATTAATTTAAAGGAATTTATTTTAAACTGGTAAAGTTTCGAATGTATTTTAAAGTTGATTGCAGAATGTAGTTTGCGATCAAGGAGTTTATTAAATTTCCAATTTTTTAAACAGAAATACTCTTTAAAAATCTTTCTAATTCAACTATCGCAGATTTCATAATTACAAACTCCAAATAAGGATGCTTTTGCTCCTGCAAATAAATACTTCCGGGATCATTGGCTTCCCAGCAGAAATGGATGACGGGAATTCCGCTGGCTACGTATTCATCGAGTTTGCTGGGAATGCCCGGATAATTTTTATTTGCAAAATTTAATAAAATATGCGTAGTGGAATAAGCCGCTAACAGTTTTTCATCCGAATCGCAAATTCCCGTTTGAATCCAGGATGAGTGCGGGCGTATTTTTTGCAATAAGGGGGAATACATCATACCTAACAATTGTAAGTTAAATTGCATCTCTGGAAATTGAGTGTATAAATTTATGAAAAGATCTATTTCTGCAAGTCCATCGCGTATTCCTTCATAGGTATTACCAATAAAGGTCAATTGTAAGGTACCGGAAGTTGGCCGTTTCAATGTTGAAAAATCGAGCCGGTTGCCATTGGGAAGTACCTCAAATTTAGCGTAGTCCAGATGGTATTTCTCCGCAAAATAATTCCGCATCGAATTCGCATTGACACGAATGTGGTCACAAGTGGAAAGTACTTTTTGTTCAAAATGCGGATTCCATTTTTTGAAAGGATGGGCTTTT
The DNA here is from genome assembly GCA_016716185.1 of Saprospiraceae bacterium. Lineage (NCBI taxonomy): Bacteria > Pseudomonadati > Bacteroidota > Saprospiria > Saprospirales > Saprospiraceae > Saprospiraceae bacterium. The sequence continues at coordinate 142,730 of JADJWV010000002.1, forward strand.
TGATGTGGAAGATAAAAAAGATCCCCTATGTCGGCAGTCCAAACCTGTTTGTGAATTTTTTTGAGGTAGTATCCAACGAGGTGTATGCTGAAGGGATGTGATACCGTATAAATATGGTCATCGCGTTTGCGAAGGAAGAGTATGTAATAGACTAAACTCAAGAGGGCGAAGAATACTTTATCATCGGGCCAGATGAATTTGTGAAAAAATCGCAGGAGGGAATATCTTTTGAGTTGCTGGCGTAAGGGACTCTTTTGGTTTCTTTTGAATCCAATCCGGTATATGTTTTTTTCATCTTTAACTTCCCCCTTTTCACACTTTGATGAAATGACCAGGTAATCCCGATTCGGATGCAGAGAGCGAATCTGGTTTTCCATTCTAAATGCCCTCGGGTTTCTCATCGGAGGGAAATTAAAACTAAAGAAAACGACGCGCATGAGCACAAAGTAAGGCAATTCTCCTGCTATCTGATTGATTTTTCAGGTAAACCACTCAGGGCCTAGAAATTATCGGATGGATGTCAACAAAAATTGAATGGGCTCCGTAGATTTACAGGGAATTAAGAGAGCTTGTATGCAAAAAATTCCAAACAGTATCATCAGGCAAGGTTTTCATTTAATTCTGATCCTTTTGTTGGGAAGCCTGATCTTCTGGCAGTTGCATCTTTTTGTACCTGCTTTCTTGGGTTCTTATACCTTGTATATTCTTCTTCGCAAACCTTATATTTTCCTGATCTCCCGATGGAATTTACCGAAAGGACTTGCAGCCATGACACTCATGATCCTAAGCCTTCTGGTGATTGTCATCCCCTTGAATACGCTCATTCGCATGCTGAGTTCGAGGATTCTGCCGCAGATCAAAGACGCCAATTCCATATGGACGTCTGTTGAACAATTTATTCACGAGCTGGAAATCAAATACAATATTGCGATTTTAACAAAAGAACATGTAGGCAGCATCGGCGATTTCATACTGAAGGAATCCAGCAATGTATTGTCCGCGACATTCAACAGCATTGGTTTGATTGCCATCATGTATTTTGTTTTGTTTTTTCTGCTCACCGGTGGTGCCAAAATGGAACATGTATTTACTTCCTGGTTACCACTGAAAATAAAAAATCTGAATTATTTCAGAGAGCATCTGAACAGTTTGGTGTATTCGAATGCTATAGGTATCCCATTGGTTTCTCTTTTTCAATCTCTGGTTGCATTTATTGGTTATTGGATTGCGGGCATCGATGAGCCTTTTTTGTGGTTTGTAGTGACCTTCTTTGCATCTTTTATTCCTTTTCTGGGGGCCATGGTTGTTTATATTCCATTGTCGATAATGCTGATACATATCGGGCAGAATAATTATGGGATCTTTCTTTTGCTTTATGGGTTTGTGATCGTCGGATCCGTTGATAATCTGTTTCGGCTGGCTATTCAAAAAAGAATCGGCGATACCCATCCATTAATCACGATATTTGGGGTGATAGCCGGATTAAAACTGTTTGGCTTCATCGGATTGATCTTTGGTCCCATCATCATCTCATTATTTATTTTGCTTGTCGATGTTTATCTTAAGGAATATGGTGAATACAGTGCCGATGATTAGTGTTTTGGTTCATCCATCCATGGTTCTTATACCATGCGACATACCCCTTTCATCCATGAAGCCAATCAAATCGTTTGTAGTCCGGTTGCCCTGATCATTTTTCCTGTACCAAACCATTTGATTTTTAATAATTTAGCGCTTCTTTTCTGAATTTAAGGGCATGATATCTTACAAAAACATTCTTACACTAGCTGCAGTAATGAGTGCGGTCTGTTGCTGCGAGGCACAACTTACTTTTCCGGTAAACGGATTGCGGTATCCGGATAACCACCAAATCCTTATTCGCAATGCTGTGATTCATCAGGATAGCGGACTCGTCCAACACCATGCGCAATTGCTGATCAGGAATGGAAAAATTGTCAGCATTGGCAAGCAGATTCAAGCTACGGATTCCGTGGTAGTGATTGATATGGAGGGCAAACACATTTATCCGGCTTTTATTGAACCGTTATGTTCCATTGGAATGCCTGAGCAAAAAAGGAATGCATCGGAAAACAACTACGTGAGCAACAGGAATGGTAGTTTTTCCTGGAACGAATCGCTGCGTTGTGATGTTGACGCCGCCGCTCTATTGAAAAATCCCGAAGATATGGCGGCCAAATTCCGTCAAGCCGGTTATGCACTTGCTCAGACTCATCAGGCTGATGGAATCTCCAGAGGAAAAGCCTGTGTGATCCAACTGCGTCCGGGAGAGGAAAACGAAATTATTCTGAAAAATTCATCTGCCCATATAATGAGCTTTCAAAAAGGAAGTTCAAATCAATTTTATCCGGGTTCGTTGATGGGTATCATCGCCTTGTTGCGCCAAACCTATCTCGATGGAAAATATTACGAAAAAGCCATCAAACCGCATGAAGTCAATTTGTCTTACGAACACTGGAATGCGCTACAAACCCTCCCACAATTTTTTGTAGCCGGAAATCCCTTGAATGCATTGCGTGCTTCGAAAATTGCAAAAGAATTCAATTCTCCATATATACTCGTTGGAGACGGAAGAGAATACCAGCAAATTGAAGAGCTTAAAAACACAGGAATGAAATTTGTGGTCCCGGTAAATTTTCCAGCTGTATTTGAATTCGACGATCCTTTTGATGCATTGCAAATCGATCTTTCCGATTTAAAACATTGGGAACTTGCGCCTTCCAATCCTGCCATCCTCGCCAGAAATAAAATTCCGTTTGTTTTTACCGGTGAAGGGCTACAGGACCTTAAAGACTTACTAACAAACGTTCGTAAGTCAGTAAAAAGAGGGCTTTCAGAAAACATGGCAATCCATGCACTGACAGCAGGTCCCGCAGAGTATTTACAGATTCAGGACAAAGCAGGTACTCTTCATACAGGTAAGCTTGCGGGATTCATTGTAACAGATGGCGACCTGTTTGACGATAAGACTAAAATACTGGAAACCTGGGTTTCGGGCAGAAGATTTCAACATCAGCAGGTGATTCAAAAACAAGCCTTCGATGGTGAATATAAATTTCAACTGGATACTTCTACGATTCAACTAAAAATTTTTACGGCTGATCATAAAACTCAGCTCAGACTTATTTCCGATGACAGTACCAAAATGAGTTTGTCGGCGAAAATTGAACAATCCTATCTTAATGGGATGCTGAACAGGAATCATCCCGGGGGTGTAATCTTGTTGTCTGCGTGGAACATTTCCGAAAACAAATGGTCTGGTAGAGCCCAACTGGAGAATGGCATCTGGCAGGAATTTGAAATGATTAAAACAGGTTCTGTACGGGATACCCAGGAAAACAGAAACTCCGGCAAAAAAAATATGAACGACAGTTTAGGCACGGTTACATTTCCATTTACTGCGTTTGGATGGAATGAACGGCCAAAAGCTGAGAACATTTTGATTAAAAATGTCACTGTTTGGACCAATGAAAAGGAGGGTATTCTGAACAACCACGATGTGCATTTTGAATCAGGAAAAATCCGCGCTCTGGGCTCCAATCTGAAGGTTCCCGGTGCAATAATCATTGATGGATCTGGTAAACATCTCACGTCGGGTATCATTGACGAACATTCGCATATTGCCATACAAGGAGGGGTGAACGAGTGTTCGCATTCCGTTACGGCAGAAGTCAGAATTGGCGATGTAGTCAATAGTGAAGACATCAATATTTACAGACAATTGTCAGGAGGAGTGACTACAGCCCAATTACTGCATGGATCCTGCAATCCGGTAGGTGGCCAAAGTGCTTTAATTAAAATGAGATGGGGCTATGCACCGGATCAGATGAAATTCGAGCATGCAGATCCTTTCATCAAATTTGCATTGGGTGAAAATGTAAAGAGGAGTGGAGGCAACACGAGCAACAGATTTCCGGATACCCGGATGGGCGTAGAGCAAACTTACGTAGATGCATTTCAACGAGCCAGGCAATACGACCTTGCAATAAAAGCCAATCCGAATACCACCCGGCGCGATTTGCAACTCGAGACGCTGGCCGAAATCCTGAATAAAAAAAGATTTATTACTTGTCACTCCTATGTGCAATCTGAAATCAATATGATGATGAAAGTTGCCGAACAATTTGGTTTCACATTAAACACGTTTACCCATATTCTTGAAGGTTATAAAGTGGCCGATATCATGCGCAGGCACGGAGCGGGTGCAGCGGGATTTGCAGACTGGTGGGCTTACAAATACGAAGTATATGAAGCCATACCCTATAACGGCGCAATTCTACATCAACGCGGGGTGACTACCGCATTCAATTCGGATGATGCAGAGATGGCTCGAAGGCTGAATCAGGAAGCAGCTAAAGCGGTGAAGTATGGAAACGTTCCCGAAGAGGAAGCGCTCAAGTTTGTGACCCTGAATCCAGCCAAACTTTTGCACATCGATCACCGGGTCGGCAGCATCAAACCAGGAAAAGATGCAGATCTGGTACTTTGGTCTGATCACCCTTTGTCAGTCCAATCAAAAGCCGATATGACCTTTGTGGATGGCATCCGTTTTTACGACAGGAATAAGGATGTTACTCTGCAACAAGTGGTGGCAGCAGAACGAAATCGGCTGATCCAAAAAATGATCAAAGCGAAGTCGGAAGGCGAAAGGTCGCAGAAGTTTAGTTCCCGCAGACGCAGGATGTACCATTGTGATTCAGAAGGCATGGATGATTACGAAATGGAACATGTTGATTAACATCTAATAGAATTGAAAATGAGAAATTTAATTTATATAAGTTTTACTTTGGTATTTTCCTTTTTTGTTCTAAGCCTGAATGCCCAACCTGCTCCTGCGCCCGTGCAACGCGAGGCCATTGCAGTGACCGGAGCGAAGATCCACGTAGGTGATGGAAAGTTCATCGAAAACGGAATTTTAATTTTTGAAAATTCAAAATTCGTTTACGTAGGAGAGGATGCAGGAAAAATCAAGGGAATCGCACGAGTTATCGATGTGAAGGGTAGCCATGTTTATCCGGGATTTATTTCCATGGCCTGCAATCTGGGCCTTGCAGAAATCGAACAGGTCAAGGCTACATTGGATTACCGCGAATTGGGAAATTACAATACGAACATCCGTTCGTTAACTTCGTACAATACAGACAGTAAGGTAATTCCTACGGTGCGCAGCAATGGAGTGTTGATGGCTCAGGTAGCGCCGCAGGGTGGTGTTATTTCAGGGCAGTCTTCGGTATTTCAATTGGATGCATGGAACTGGGAGGATGCCGTGTATGCAGCCGATGAAGGAATTTTCTTGAACTGGCCGAATCCGGGGGCCGTTGGCCGCAGAAATGCTCCGGACGCAAATGCTGAATCTTCCTATCAAAAAGAGACCCATCAGTTGCGCCAATATTTTCAAACTGCGAAGGCCTATGCACACGAACTCAATCCATCAGAAAAACATCTGGCATATGATGCCATGCGCGATTTGTGGAGGAACAAAAAAACACTTTACATCCGCGTGTCACAACCGAAAGCCATGATCCATGCCGTATTGTTTGCCAAAGAATTTGGTCTGGATCCCGTTTTAGTCGGGGCTCAGGGTGCGCAACATGTATTGAGTTTTTTAAAAGAGCATAAGGTTCGCATTGTGTTGGCTCAGACACACCGACTCCCGGTTTATACCGATGATGCTGTTGACAGCCCATTCAGACTTCCGGCAATCTTGCAGGAAGCCGGAATTTTATTTTGTCTGAGTATGGATGGATTCTGGGAGCAACGGAATCTTGCTTTTCAGGCAGGACATTGTCTTGGTTATGGATTGAAATACGAAGCTGCAGTTGCTTCGATAAGTTCAAATCCAGCAAAAATATTGGGAATTGACAAAACCTGTGGGACTCTGGAAACGGGTAAAGATGCAACGTTTGTTATAAGCAACGGTGATGCTTTCGATATGCGCAGTCAGAACATCACACATGCTTTCATTCAAGGCAGGGAACTCAATCTGGATGACCGGCAAAAGGAGTTGTACAGGAGGTTTGGCGGGAAACCCTAGAGAATGGATTATAGATGATGCATAATGGAGAATTGGGCTTAAAGCGGGAAGCTAAAAGCGATAAGCGAAGAGAGCAATGTGGAAAGAACAAAGTTCTAAGAGTAAAAAGCTTGTTACTTTGAGAAGGCTCCTAAAATTTTAATAATAATGACCCAACTACAGAACAATTGAATCCATTAAGAATATCGCATAATATAATTCAACTCACGGGAACTAAAAGCACAGGGATCGACCTTTTCAAAAAGCCTACAAGCCTACAAGGCTACAGGCCTACAGGCCTACAGGCCTACAGGCCTACAGGCCTACAAGCCTACAAGTCATCCAAAACTAACGATCGTTCATCAATTTGTACTGATCCCTCCTTTATGAATACGGACTGCTAATTTTTACAGACAGACATTATCAAACAACTTTGAGCTTTCAGCTTTTCGTTTGGAGCTATTCTACTTCCTCATTTCAACCTCGACCCGTCAATTTTCGTATCTGCATGTTTCCAGGCTTCAGCGATGCGCTGATCGGTTTTCATTTCCGACTTCTTGTCTCTTTTGGCGGCGTATGCTTTCTTGAGACCATGTAAAGCCCAGCCATTTTTGGGCTACCACTGAAGATCTTTCTCATAAACTTTGATCGCTTCGGCGGGTTTGCCGGCTTCCAGGAGTACCGCGCCCAAATGATGGCGGATCGAAAAAAACCAATCTGGTGGTCCAGGTTACCTAATTTTAAAGCCAGATTTGAATAAACTGTAGTTTCATTGCAAAAAATAAATTAGCTGAATTTACAATATTTTATATTTGTACAAGGTAAGGTCTTTTATTGGTGATTTTCAAGGAACCATATTCGGCCTAGATTTGGGATAAGTCCCTGATTTTCAGCACTTATATCTTTTCTGCCATTAAACTGTTCTCTTACCAGTTTTATTTTAACTATTGCTAATCGTTGTGTGAATTACATACTAAATCATTTTATATGAAAAAACCAAAGATGTTATTTTTATTTGTTCTATTGACTTCATTTCTGGCTGTTCAGGCACAGGATAAAAATGCAGTGCAGGCGGTCAATAGTTATTATACCTGGTTTGATCAGGGAAAATCCCACCAATTCAAACGAGTACTCGACAAAGCTTTTATGGGAGAAAGTTCGCATGCACCGGCACCTATGGATATGGCAGCCTGGATGGAATGGGCCAATGCTGTTAAAGCGGCTTTTCCTAACATGAAACATGAGCTTCAGGAAATTATTTCGGAAAAAGGCAAGGCAGCCGTGAAGGGTGTATTTAAAGGAACCAATTCCGGAAACTTTATGGAAAAACTTCCTACAAACGTGGAAGTCATGTTGCCATTTAATGCGGTATTTCTATTTAAAGGCAGTAAAATAATTTCACTGAGCCTCACTTTTGATCCGCGTTCCTTGGAGACGCAATTATATGGCGGTGCAGAAAACCGCGATAAAAAAGCAAAACAGGCAATATTGGATATGGCTGCAGCGATGGATGCCGGTCAGACTGCCAATCTGCCGAATTTTTGCAGTGCCGACTTTACATACAGCAATCCCGCTTTGCTGGAACCTACCAACATGACAGGCTTTCAAGAACTGGTATCAAACAGAAAAAAGGGTTTCCCGGATATGAAAACCGAAATCCTTTCTTCAATGCTCACCGGAACTCACATTGTCAGCAAAGGCATTTGGAGAGCAACCCATACCGGAGTCTACAATGATCTGGAACCTACCGGCAACAAAATGGAAATTAATTTTATTGTGTTGGATGAGTTGGATGCCAAGTTTAAAATCAAAAACCGACTCGTGCAATACGATGTTAAAACATTCGAAAATCAATTGAACGCCGGAGTTTCTGACAAAATGCAACAAATCCTGAAAGACATGACCGCCGCAGCTGATGCAGGCGATGCTGATAAATTTGCCAGCTATTGGGCACCAACCGGTATCAATCATTTCAATGGAAAAGACAATACTGTTGAAGAGACCAAATCCAGAGTCAAGTCATTGAAAAAAGCTTTTCCCGACGTTACAAGAACCCTCGATGCCATAACTGTATGCGGTAATAAAATATTTATAAGGGGAATCATGTCCGGTGTAAATTCCGGACCCCTAAACGGGAAACCAGCAACCAACCGTTATGTCAACATGATTTGGATGGGTGAATACCATTTTAATCCTATGGGTAAAATAGAAGCAGCCTGGACAGAAGTGGATTATGAAACACTGACCAAACAACTTTATCCTGGGAAAAAATAAATAAGTTCTTAAAATTTAAGAGACAACACGGTGTGTTGTTTACCAATTTTTAAAGAAAGTTAAAATTCATAAAGCCATCGGGATTAAAGCTTCCGGTGGCTTTGTGTTTTATACCTTGATTGTAACCTGTGGTCTTAGAGCGAGGAATTGGCAAACCTGGCAACTTCTTTATGAGAAAAATTTATATTGGGAAACATTTCTGAGAAATGCATATCTTTGCCACGCACCCGTCACCATTTTCTTTATTCAAAGTCACATTCTAAAGCCTGATATCCTGGCATTAGAGTCCATTTGTAATTTATTAAATTTTAACATATGAAAAGAACACTACTGCTTTTATTATTTATTATCGGTCTTTCAACCACTTATTCACAGGTGATCTCCCATCAATTCAATTACCGGGTGAGCCCTGACCAGGATGCACATTATCCATTATTTAATCCGGGGCGGGGAAATCGCGTTGCATTAAAATTTGATATTTCGAGAATTCCTCAGGGTGCTGAAATCAAAGCTGCGCAATTGAATGTTCATGTGCTTTATTCAGAAGTCAACTGGGATGGAGATGTCATTTTTTACAATTTGAACAATCAAAGCTGGGATGAAACTCAGCCAGCTGATTCATTGGAATTGTCCTTCCGGTCAGACTCCACCCATCAGGATAGTCTGTTCGGTATGATGCAATTGGGATGGCACAACTCCATCGATCTTTCGCAGATAGTTCTGAGGGACTATACTCAGAAAAATCAATATTGCACTATATTCATGGTTGATCCCGATGATCAGGATAGCCTCTTTACAGCCGGTACCCCACTTTTTGATCACGATACTTTGGTGTGTGGCGAAGAAATGGCAGATGGCAAAATGGTCTTTTGGTCATCCGAAAGTCCGGACACCAGCTTCAGACCTTATCTTGCGATCAGATATTGCTTTCATACAGATACTCAATTCAGTTTATCGGCCTGCGACAGCATTTCGCTCAATGGAGAAACCTTTTATACTTCCGGACAATACCAGCAAGTCATTCCAAATTCCTCGGGTTGCGATTCCACACTTACCATTGATCTTACGATAAATCACAGCAGTTCTTCAGACCTGAAACTGAGCGGATGCGACAGCATTGAAGTGAATGGTTTCAAATATTTTCGTTCCGGAAATTATAAACAAATTTTCGTCAATCATGTAGGTTGCGATTCGGTTTTGAATCTGCAACTGACTGTCCATCCCAGTTATTTGAGTCAGTTGTTATTAAGCGATTGTGATAGCGTCATTGTAAATGGGGTTTCCTATACCACATCCGGCATTTATTCGCAAGACTTTAAAAGCATTTATGGCTGCGATTCGATTCTTGAAATTAAAGTTGTCATCAACCCAACGACGTTTGGAACGATAACCAGAACAGCTTGTGACAGTATTTTTATCAATGGCGAACTCTTTGACCAGTCCGGTATATTTACCCAGGTTTTGAAAAATTCCAATAATTGCGATTCCATACTTACTATAAATCTGACTATCAACCACAGCAATAGTGAATTACTGGAAATCGAAGATTGCGACAGCATTGTTGTCAATGGTGTAAGCTTTTTCAGATCGGGAAATTACCGGCAGACTTTGAAAAATAAAGATGGTTGTGATTCGTCGCTGCTTTTAAAACTCACCATACACAAAAGTGCGATCGATAGTTTTGAATATACGGCATGTAACGGGCTGGTCCTTAATGGAGTTACTTATGACTCCAGTGGATATTATACGCAACATTTGCAGACTATTCATGGATGTGATTCAACCCTGTTGCTATACATCACCATCAATCAAAGTACTAGCAATGCAATCAGTTTAACAGAATGCGATAGTGCCATTATCAATAACCAGAAATACGATTCCAGTGGTGTTTATACACAGTTGCTAACCAACGCGGCAGGATGCGATTCTTTATTGTTTATTAATCTCACGGTCCATTACAGCAATTCTGAAGTTATTGAGATTTCCGATTGTGATAGTGTTGTTGTGAACGGAACAGCTTATTACCAGTCTGGAATTTATACACAATCCCTAAGCAATACAGATGGTTGTGATTCTTTACTGATCATCGATGCGATGGTATTCATAGCCGATACTTCCATTCTTGTGAATGGCAATAAGCTGATCAGTCTGGACAGCAGTTCTTTATATCAATGGGTGGATTGCGACAATAATTTTGCTCCCATTCCCGGCGATACCAATATCATTTTCACAGCAACTAAATCAGGGAATTATGCGGTGGTCCTGTTTCAGGGGGGCTGCGCCGATACATCAGCTTGTTATCCGGTAATGGTCGTGGCCACAGATGATCAGAACAAGAGCGAAATGATCAAAGTGTATCCTAATCCAACTCAGGATATTTTGATTCTGAAACTTGAAAAATCTCAACCAAATCTTATGGTACGATGCATGAGCATTTCCGGTCAACTTCAGTTTGCATTTCAATTGAATTCCGAAGTGAATCAAAAGCTGGATGTATCCATGTTGCAACCGGGGATTTATATTCTTGAGATTTCAAATCATCAAATGCAGAATAGAATCAGGTTCTTTAAAAATTAAGATAAAGGCCATTTCAAAAACGATCAAACAGTTTATCCCGACGGGGGTAAACTGTTTTTTTTTGACTATTTTGATAAATTAAAAGTACATCGCAAAGTACCCTGTGCGGCTCCGAATAGTCGAAATACCTCTTCTATTTATTTCCCACATGTACCCGACTGAAAATGCTTATAATCTATAGCAGAAACAAGTCGTTCATTCGTGGATTCACGCGGATCAAGTTACTTATTAGGTCGGAATTATAGACATCCGAGAATGAAAAGAATACCTCTATGCTAAATTACTTTTCACATTATAAGAAATTCTATATGTTAAAGTTTTAAAATAACAACAGAAAAATTTGCATTTTCCAAATTGATTTTCCAAATTGATTTTCCAAATTGATTTTCCAAATTTGTTTTTTATTTTATAAATCTTGTCTTTGTAAAGGCGATTTATAAATTAAAAAAAACCAACAGATTGAAGATATTTATAATCTATTAAATTCTTTAATTATGGAAATCATTGCATTTGAGCCACCCCTTTAGTAAGGACTGAATTTTAAGTTACAATTTGACTTGTTGTAAACCCTGATAACACCTTGTTTTATTGCCCCAGACTCTAAATTCAGTTCTTAACACTATCTATCATTCATTAAGCTAAGTTTTTTCAAAACACAACTATTTTAATGCTTAATATGGTCCAACTATGAGTTGTGAAATTGAATAAGAAAGATTGAATGCGGATCAATCGCATTACTAATAAGGTGTGACCTAAACCATCGACGACAATGATTAGGCCGCAATAAAGCGGTAGGACATCCCATTTCTTAATTCAATTTATGACGTTGAAAAATTCAAATCAAGCTTGTATTTATTCAGCCAGAGGAGGGATAACTTCTTATGGCAGGATTATTTCTTAATTTTTAAATTTAAATTTATGAAAACGCTTGTATTTCGAATATTTCATATTCCATTTGGACAAAATGCATTGTATTTTGGATTTAGCATTTTAATTCTTATTTTTCATTCCTTGCAACATTTTAAACCAAGGGATCCATCACAGCAAAAGATTTCAGCCATTGATAATGGGTCCAATCCGTGCTTTATTGATACGAGGTTGTGTGGTATATATGGCGGGGGAACTCCGGATGTTGTCATCGGTACGGATATTAACTCTGACAATGATATTACAGATTATTTTACTCCCGATGCTTATGGTACGGTAACACCACCCTCTAATCATTATATAGTGATTCAAGGTACGTTGAGAATGAATGCCAATTTCAGAGGTAACAGTTTAAAGCTGCGATTTGGCGATGGAGCAAAAATAATTATTGAGTCAGGTAAGACCTTTTATGGATCTTCATGCAAATTTTTCTCTTGTTATGATATGTGGCGGGGTATTGAGGCTCCAAGTGCAAAGAGCATTTCATTAATATCATGTCAGATTGAAGATGCTGAATATGCCCTTTCGGTCGGATCGACTGTTGGACTTGGAATGCTCAACAATGATTTTACGTTGAACTTTGTAGGGATACGCAATCTTGGTGGCACTTTAAAAGTTGGTGCTTGTATTGGCAATGTATTCAGAGGAGTTGAAGATCTCAATTTGAGGCCTCACTATAATTCTGATACTGAAATTATTGACCATTACGATGCCGGGACACCTTATGCAGGCATTTTACTGAATAATTGTTCTGCCAATATTGGTCGAAGTAACGGGAGCTCCAGTTTTACATTTTCCAGAGTTGTATTTGGAATTATAGCCAACCATTCCACTTTGGTAGTCAACGGGGCAAACTTTAATCATATTTATGGAACCGGAGCTGATCCTTTAGGAGCAGGTATTCAAGCTGAAAATAGCAATGTAACTGTTAATAAAAGTAATTTCTCGGATATTTACTTCACTGGAGTCTACGGATTTAGTACGGTGCTAAACATTTCAAAATGTACATTTGAGCACTGTGCAAATGGAATATTTTCAGAGTATAATGTAATGGGCGAGATCATAAATATTTATGACAATATATTTGAAATGAATTCAGGTTCTTTTGAAGATACCAAGACTACAAGTAATGACTACGAAAACTACGGTATATGGATGAGCAGGAGTGCGGGGGCACCCGGACCGATTAACAATATTGAATCCAATACGTTTTACATTGGAGGAGATAACTTTAATGCATTTTCCGCCTGGGTAACTGAACAAAGCATTTCTTATGGAGGAGAATCCATACAGTTTAGAGGAAATAAGTCGATTATAACATCTTCTGAGGATATGGTATGTGGATATAAAATTCAGTGTTATCAATCAAATTTTGTCATTATTGATACTGATACTTTTATTTTTAACAACCCCACACGATTGAATATGAGGAATGCGATTACAGCACATAGTTTTGGAATAGGGCATCAGGTGCTCAACAACCGATTTGAGTCTACCACGACCCGGACGATGAATATTGGATTTTACGGTGGAGAATTTGCCAATGCCTCTTATTGCGACAACTACTTTCTTAATGCAATGGAATCGTTTTATTTTTATGGCAACTGCGACCGGTCCAGTCTGGCTACCAGTACTTTTGACAATGCTTTTCGGGGAGTTTTTATCAGAGATCATAATACCGAACCAGGCCGCATTGGTGTTCAAGATAGGAAAGGAAACGAGTGGGATTGTAATCTAGCAGTGAACCAGTGGGCAGGTTATAATGCAGGGTTAAAACCTATTGATAGTAAATTTTGGATAGAAACAACAGATTGTCATAGGTTTCCACAAACTGGCATTTTTCCACCCACTTGGTTTGAACTTTCTAACGAATCAGAAGCGTTGGATTGTATGGTTCCTACTGTCGCGGATAGCTGTGGAGATATCCTGGGTTTTTCACTTTACGATTGGGATATAATTTCTGGCAATTATCCGGAAGGACCTGCAAATGGTTTGCAGATATTCAATGCCGATTACCGGCTGCTGGAGAGATTGATCCAAGATCCGGATCTATTAAATTGCGATACCCTGGTGCAAAATTACTGGAATTCAAAATCCACATCCACTGCTGCTGAGCTTGCCGAATTATTGAATGAGATCAGAAAGGCCATTGAGATTCCTGGAAGTATCCTGTCAGATTTGGAGGAAATTTATGAATCCAGAGATGAGTTGAATTACTCTATAGATACTTTAAAAGAAAATCACAATTGGCAGGATTCCTTAGGACTTGACAGCATTTATTTGGCAAAACTTGACAGTTTTCTCGATCAATTGGATGATATTAAAAATCAGGAGGACAGTATTTATGAAGAACTGCGCGTATTGCGCTACGACGATTTGGAAGATCTTAGCGATGCCAATGATACCATCACAACGGATTCAATTTGGGAGACTTATCTGAAAACGATGAATACGTTTGTGATTCATGTCTTGCAGGGAGTAGCTGATTCTACAGATTATGCCAATGCAGAATACATTGCAGCTCAGGATTTTGGAGAGGGAGGTCCCGCGGTTTTGCATGCAAGAGTATGGTTTGAAGGAGAAGATGAAGAAGAATCACTGAGAAAAGTTAAGAAGAATATTGGAGACTCCGAAGAACAATTTGATGCGCTCATTCATAATAAACAAAAGAACTTGGTAGAAGTTTTTCCAAATCCGGGTCAAGGTTCTTCCTTTATCGTGAGTGCCAACCAGAGTATTGTATCCATTGCATGTATGGACCTCCATGGAAAGGAAGTATTATATATGAAAGGAAGTGGAGATCAAACATTCATAGAATTTGAGGGAAAAGATTTTATTCCGGGAATTTATTTATTGAAGGTAAGTCTTCTGGATGGAATTGTAGAAACGCATAAGATTTTTAAAAATTGAAATTAATCACAGCCTGCTCCTGAACTCAGGAGCAGGCTAAATTAAAGTTTATGAAATATAGTCCACTTTTATTTTTTATGATGATCATAGGTGTAGTTACTGCACAGGATAAACACGATAATGTATGGATATTTGGACACAAACCAAATATAGCTCAGAGAAATTTTGGTGGTACTATGATTTCTTTCAATGAAAATAATTTTAATTCAAATTACTTTGAAATCAATTGTAATTTGGAGGAAAATAGTTCGTTCTGTGATGAGGGTGGAAGCATTGTTCTATATACAGATGGTTGTTCTATTTATGGAAGTGACCACAAAATCATTGAAAATGGCGATAGTTTAAATCCTGGTCCAATTTATAATAGTTATTGCACTCTTGGAGAAAAAAGCTTTTATTCATCGAATAACACAACAATTTTTATTCCTGGATTCAATGCGGATACGGTTTATTTATTTCATGTCGGAAGAAATAGCAATGCATTAACGGGTATTTTTTATAAAACTGCAATCTACCAATCAATGGATAAAAAGTTTACAGTTGCATATAAGAATAAAATATATGGATATTTAGCCGCTATGGAAGGATTACAAGCCGTTCGACATGGCAATGGCCGGGATTGGTGGTTTGTATTAAAGGAAAGAGGTTCAGCGCGATTTAATATATACCTTCATACCCCAAATGGTTTGTTTGGCCCTTATAATCAGACCATTGGTCCGGTATGGGAATACCCTTTGCAGATAGTCCAGGCAACATTTTCACCAGACGGAAATTATTATGCCATTGCTTCACAGGCAAATGGAATACATTTATTTCACTTTGACCGGTGTACCGGAGAATTGTATAGATATCTTCCCTTAAAATATCCACCTGAGGATTACCGCTTTTATCCAATGGGTTTTGCCTTTTCCCCAAATAGTAAAGTACTCTATTTATCTTCTTATTTTTCCATTTACCAATACGATCTGGAAGCAAGGGTCATTGTCAATTCTTATACTTTGATAGATACATTAGATGGTTTTTCACCACCTGGTAGTTTTCCTTTGACATTTTATCAATTAAATTTAGCGCCTGATCATAAAATTTATTGTAACACAACAAACGAAACCAATGTGCTTCATGTGATTCACGATCCGGATAAGAAAGGCAAAGCATGTAATCTAAAGCAACATGACATTTATCTTCCAACAAGTTATATCCAAAGTATGCCTAATTTCCCACCTTATCGATTATATGATAAGGATGGGAGCATTTGTGATACCCTTGGAATTGACAAAGTTGTGCATGCAGACTTCCGCTACCAACAAGATACAAGTCAATATCTGAGTTTTAATTTTATAGATTTGACAGCCTACCAACCGGAGGCATGGCAATGGAATTTTGGCGATCCTGCGTCTGCCAATAATACAAGTACAGAACAAAATCCTTATCATCGGTTTTCTGCAGAGGGAACCTATAGCGTATGTTTAACAGCCTATAACAAACATGGCTCCAGTGAAGCGTGTAAAACCATACAAATTGGAACGGTAAATACAAAAAACAACAAAGCCCCATATAAATTTTCAAAAGTATTATTGCAATCCCCAAATCCCGTTTGCGAAATATTGCAGATAAATATAAATGAGTATTTTCCGAAAAATCTCCAACTTTACCTCATCAACAGATTAGGGCAGCAAGTTTTATCACAGCGGATCTATCATGGAAACAACGCCGTTTCTCTTCAGGGTATAAAGTCTGGGATCTATTGGGCACAATGGGTGGAGAGTGGAAGGATTGTGCATTCCGAGAGTTTGTATATAGATGGAACAGGATATTGATAGATTTTTGGAAAAGGCTTAAGGCCTAAGGCGGAAGGTTGAAAAAAGTGCAAAGAGGTAAGTGTAAAGATTAAAGAGCAAAGTAAATAAGAGGCCTACCATCCTGCCAGCCTCGAAACTCCGAAAAATCGGCTTGATAAAATAGTCTGATTTCAACAACATTTTACCAAAAAAAAAATCATAAGTTCATTTCATTTTTGAATTTATACTTCTGCGAAGCGAAAGAACAGTGAAGCTGATTAGCATTCGAATTCATTGCGAACATATCATAAAATAATTTAACTCAAGGGAACTGAAGAATGCGGTTTCGAATTTTCATAAAAGTCGAAAAGTCGTCCCGATAAAATGAAATTGCTCATCATAATAGAAATAATCATGGACATTTTATCGGGAGGTCGAAAAGTCGTTCCTAACTAACAAATGTTCATAAATTTATCTAACAACCAACAACTAACAACCAACAACTAACAAACCAACAACTAACAACTAACCTAATCCTGCATGTACACCAGCTTTTTCTCCTCAAAATAAGGATTGGGAAACTTTGTATGGATATCCCAAATTTCGTAATAATGTTGTTTTTGTATTTCGCGAATCTCGCTGGTCAGGTCGCCGCCTTTGTAGGCAATGATTCCGTTGGGTAAAGGGCAGATGTATTTGTTGTGGAGCAGATGTCTTGAATATTGGGCTAATAAAGCAAGGCTGCAGACGGCCCGGCTCACTACAAAATGAAAATTGCCTTTGAATTCTTCGGCACGAATGTGGATAGCCTTTACATTCCTGAGATTTAATTCTTCGGAAATCCATTCTACCGCTTTAACTTTTTTTCCGGTTCCGTCTATCCCGGTAAATTCCAATTCGGGATAAAGGATGGCCAAAGGGATGAGCGGAAATCCGCCTCCTGTGCCCAGATCCAGTATTTTGCAACCGGGTTTCCAGGGGACGAAAGCGGAGATGGTAAGCGAGTGCAAAACATGGTGCAGGTAGAAAGCGTCCATGTCTTTTCTGGATATGAGATTCACCCTGGCATTGTAGATCTCGTACAATGATTTGAGTTTTTCAAATTTTGTAATTTGATCCGGTTGAAGATATTTGAAATAATAAAGGATCTCGTCCATGCTTACCAGTGCTTTCGTTTAAAAAAGAGGAAAGGCAATTGAAATGAAATGTGACAAACATAAAACAGTTCCAACAATGGATAATACTTCGACACATCTTTTTCGTCAAATATTTTCGTTTGTCTGTGGAATACCGGCCAGCAAATCATGTGTTTCAACATGTAAAAGCTTATGGCTTCAATCCAATTTCCATGACAAGTCAGCAGAACAATTCCCACATAGAAAATAATTAAACTCCCAAAGTACAAACTCAAATAGCTTATGGATTTGAAGTTGTAGGTCTTCGAAGTGGCATAATGGCGCATCTTCTGACGAAAATAATCAAGATAAGTCTGTTTGGCAGTGGTGTAAATAAACCCTTCCGGATCCAGGCAGGAAGAAACTATAATGTTTTCGGAATGATGCTGTACCAGCAGATCGTCGTCTCCATAGGGAATTTTTATTTGAAGTGCGGA
Source organism: Saprospiraceae bacterium (assembly GCA_016716185.1). Classification (NCBI taxonomy): domain Bacteria; kingdom Pseudomonadati; phylum Bacteroidota; class Saprospiria; order Saprospirales; family Saprospiraceae; species Saprospiraceae bacterium. The sequence continues at coordinate 160,839 of JADJWV010000002.1, forward strand.
TTCAGTTAACAGTGACCTTTTATACGCCATATTCCTTCCAACAGCAGCATAAGGCAGCTGCATGGCTGCAGCGCTAAACATTTGGATAGCATTCATACAGGTTTCATAACGGATGAAGGCATTGAGTATACCCGATCGTTTTTTGTAGGGAGCGTAGCCAAGGATCAGATCTGAATCATGGTGTGCTGATTGCATCATAGATTTTAACCAATATTTTCCTTTCGGAGTACAATCGGCGTCGGTCAGTGCCAACCAGGGATGTTGTGCCAAACTAACAGCCGTAAGTAACGCTGGCTTTTTGCCTTGCTTTTTTTTTTCAATCCGCTTAAAGATGAATTTTGGATTTCCTGTATACGTTTTTGAAAAGAAAATTTCTGTTTCATCGTCTGAACCATCATCAATCAGGATCAATTCAAATGCCGGATAATCCTGTTCCAGAAACAGAGGAATATTTTGCCGGAGCTGAGGAAATTCGTTATGGCTACAGATCAGGATGCTGACCGGAGGACAAGCAACTGCAGCTTTTATGGGCTTATTGGGCCTGGATTTTACAAAAATTAGCCTCCAGAACAGTATTTGGATAAAAAAAGAAGCCAAAACGGCCAGATACAAGTAATTCAGGCACACGGTCAAAGGTAAATAAAATGGCAGATTTTCTTTTATATTACATATAATTGTAATATGTTTGTGCTTAATTTATAAATGCTTCTTTCAATCAAATCTATGATTCGCTCGACAATTTACATTTTCTTCTTTTTGTTATCCCAACTAAATGCCCAGATGAATTTTCAGGGTCAACTCATTTTTGGGAATGAATGGTATAAGTCAGGTCAAAAGTATTGGAAAATTAAAGTCCCGGTGGATGGGATCTATAAAATAACTTATCAGGAATTGCAATCAGCAGGATTTCCGATCTCGGATGTTCCGGCATCCCATTTCCAGCTGTATAAATTTGGACAGGAAGTTCCTGTGATTCGTTCTTCTTCCGGACTCATGGGTACGGGGGATTATCTGGTTTTTTATGGATTGAAAAACAGAGGAGAGTTGGATCAAGCCCTTTTTGATCAGGCTGATCTGATGATGAACCCGGAATATAGCATGTTTAACGACACTGCAGTTTATTATTTAACGGTAGGGGATCAGCCTTCTGCTTTGGATGTGAATCGCATTCAAAACGATCTTTCTGCACCTTTGCCTAAAGACGAATATTTTATCCAAAACCAAAAAACAGTATTCAACGAAATTTCTTTTAAGCGAAGTACGGGATTTGGAAATGACCAAAAATATCCCTTGTTTGATGCTGCGCAGGGATATTCTTCCGATATATTCAGGTCTCGGGACTTTCAAATCAACTTTGATAAATTTTATCCGGATGGCCCGGATGCACAAATCCTTGTGCGATTGACAGGTTACGGCGACGACAATACCGCCCACCGCCCAAATTTCTACCTGGATGGTACCTCAAATGGTACAGAGATTTTTGCAGGATATAAAATCCGGAACAAAGAAATCATCATTCCATCTTTTGGAATGAAAAACCAATATACCTTAAGTATCAGCGGTGAAGCAAGTCCGGAGGATAAATTGTCGGTTGCTTTGATTGAAATGAATTATCCCAGATTGTTTGATTTTAATCAACAAAGAACTGCGCTGCTCAAAATTGGAAAAAGCATCATCCGTAAATACCTGGAACTTGAAAATTTTGACGGTGGCAATGAAATCATGGTTTATGATCTGACCAACCGGATTTATCTTAAAAGTTTTCGAGAGCCCAATGGAATTTACAGACTTAGTATTCCGCCTTCAAACGAAGACAGGGAATTGCTCGTATGGAATCCATCGGTAGAAATCAACTTGCAAGGCATTCAAGCTGTCGAAATGCAAAGTTTTTCGCCGGGAAATTACAATTATGTGATTCTCTACCATCCCAGACTGGAAGAACAGGTAAATGGCCTGAATTACGTACAGGAATATGAACAATACAGATCATCCGCACAGGGAGGTTCATACCGGGTTGCTATGGTCAACATAGAAGAACTTTACGATGCTTTTGCATTTGGGATCCACACCCACAGTCTGGCTGTTCGCAATTTTAGTCAATACGCCAGAACCATTTGGCCGGAGATGAAATATTTTATGATTTTGGGTAAAGGTTTGGAATATCCTTATTACAGACAAAGCGGATCGAATCCCGATTACTTTTTAGTACCTACATACGGTTCTCCTGCAGCAGATATTGGATTGGTTTGCGACGCAGAAAAAAAACCATTCTGTGCATTCGGAAGATTACCAGTCATCAATGGCTCTGAGATCAAATCATATCTCGATAAAGTTAAATCGCATGAATCATTCCTGGAAACCAGTTCTTATTCCATTGAAAACCGCGAATGGTTGAAGCGCGTGATACATCTTTCCGGAGGAGATCCCCAGATCTATGCACTCATCAGCAGTCAGTTGGCGGGTATGGAAAATGTAATTGAAAATAATACTGCAGGTGCCGATGTCAAAACATTTTACAAACAAAGCAGCAATACGATTGAGGTGGCCAACAGTGAATTGTTGCGAAAATTCATCAACGAAGGCAGCAGTATCATTTCATTCATGGGGCATTCAGCAGCGATCAGACTTGATTTTAATCTCGAGAATGTAGATTCCTACATGAATAAAGACCGTTACCATCTTTTCATGGCGATGGGTTGTTATGCAGGATCGCTTTTTGCCAACAACAGGTCTATCAGCGAAGATCACAACCTTGCACCCGAACGGGGTTCAATAATTTATCTTGCCAATACAACTGCCGGTTATCCCGACATACTCGGTATTTTTGGAAATGAATTTTACAAACAATTGGGCGGAACAAGTTATGGAGGATCTACGGGCGAGGCCTTAAAGGAAACACTTCTCCAATTGATCAATAAAGGAGGCGAACGCTTGTTAACCCAGGCATATTCCGTAACATTCAATGGAGATCCGGCGGTCAAACTAAATTTTAATAGTTCGCAGGATTATACTTTAGATCCTAAAACATTGACTACCGATCCGGCTTTGATCTTTACTACGCAAAAAGATTTTGAATTGAAATTTGATGTGGTAAGTTTAGGAACGTACGACAAAGACAGTATTCAGCTGACCATCGAACGGGAACTCCCCACAGGAGTGAAAACTACAGTTTTCGATCAATATATTGCTAAACCGTCATGGAGAAGCGAAGTCAGTTTGCGTGTTCCTGTTGGTGGAGATACTGCAGTGGGATATAATAAACTTTTCATCAGGCTGGATGGTAAAAATCTGATCAATGAAGGTCCTTTGCCGGATGCCGAAAATAATAATGAACTTGAAATTAATGGAGAATCAGGCTATGTGTTTTTTGTTTTTGGCAATGAAGCAAAACCCGTTTATCCGAAAGAGTTTGCAATAATCACCACGACTGCTCCGCAATTAATCGCAAGTAACGGAAATACACTTGCTGAAGAAATACAATATTATTTTGAATTGGATACAACAGAATATTTCAACAGCCCGTCCAGACAAACTTACATTACCAAACAAACAGGTGGAGTGATCAGCTGGACTCCGGGGCAACAACTGATGGAGAACATCGTGTATTATTGGAGGGTTTCACCTGGATAGTGTGGGTGCCGGACAATTTGCCTGGAGAAATTCTTCTTTTGTTGTTTTACCCGGAAGCAGTCCGGGTTGGAACCAATCACATTATTTTCAACACCGGAAAAATGATTTTTTAAAAATTCAATTGGAAGAACCCGGAAGACAGTTTCAGTATGCTCCCGGATTTGTGGAGATCCGTGCAAACAATGGTTATATTGAACTGCCAAGTTATATCAGGCCCAGGCTTTATGTTGGAACGGATGTAAGTTCTGATTACGATTATTGGAATTACAATAACAATTTTAGTGGCGTTGTAGTCAATGTATTTGATCCGGTTTCAGGAAGACTTTGGGTAAATGCCACAGGTGGGGACTTCAACAGTTATCAGGATGGCAGGTATGCACGTAAGCCATTTTTTATTTTTCAGACGGAAACTGCCATTCAGCGTGCTTCACTGATGGATTTTCTGGAAAACACGATTCCATACGATCACGTTGTCGTATTGAGTACATTAAGCCAGTATCAAAATTCATATTTTCCCGAATTGTGGGAATCTGATGGTGTAAGAAATTTGTATACCGTTTTAGAGGGTTTTGGAGCCAAGGAAGTGAGAAGCCTGAGATCGTTCAATTCAGTTCCTTATATTCTTGTTTACAGAAAAGGAAGAATGGATTTTGAAGTTAAAGAAAGCGTTGGAAATTTTACTGACGAGAATGAAATCTCGCATGTTTTCAGTATTCCACAAACCGAAGGTACTGTTCAATCAAAGATTGTTGGTCCGGCAAGTTCATGGCAACAATTCAGCTGGGATTATAAATTGTTCAATCCTACTGAAGACGAACAACAGATCCGTATTTTCGGAATAACAGCCAATGGAAATAAATCTCTTTTAAAGGGACCATTTACTGATGCCTTACAAGACCTGAGTTCAATATCAGCGAAAGAATATCCTCAGTTGTTGTTGGAATGGAATTCAAAGGACACCACCAGCAGAAGCAGCAGTCATTTGGATTATTGGAGGATTCACCATGTTTCATTGCCTGATGCTGCTTTTCATCCAAACTTGTGGTTTAAGAAATCAAAGGATACCATAAATCAGGGCGAATCATATGCGATCGAAATTATGGCTCAGAATATTGGCGAAGCCGATATGGATAGTCTGCTGGTAAAGTTTACAGTAGTCAACCAGAGCAATCAGCAAATTGTCAGTTATAAAAGATTTGTACCATTGAGTTCACTGGCTACCGTGATCATTCCATTTAATTTCCAGACTTCGTCTATATATGGGCATTACAAATTATTTATCGAATTGAATCCTGATGGCGACCAGCCCGAACTTTATACATTCAACAATACTGCCGTTGTACCCTTTTTTATAAGACGCGACAAGGGTAAGCCATATATGGATGTGACCTTTGATAAGAACATGATTTTCAATCTGGATATCGTATCGAGCAAGGCGTTGATTGAGATCAGCATACGCGACGACAATAAAGACCTTTTGCTCAACGACACCGCTGCTTTTGAACTGCGCCTCAAAGAACCCGGAGGCAATCCTCAGCGTGTTTATTTTGGACAAGGTCAGGTGGAATTTATTCCGGCGAACTCAGGAGAAAAATCCATTAAAGCCATCATCCATGGAAATTTCAATAAAGATGGAGTCTATACGCTTTTTGTAAAAGCATTCGATGCATCGGGCATTTCGGCTCCGGATCTTGAATACATGGTTGACTTTACCATTGTAACCAGATCGTCTGTATCAAATTTTCTAAATTACCCCAATCCGTTTACCAGCAAGACAAGATTTGTATATACGTTGACCGGTGATGTGCTGCCTGAATATTATTCCATTCAAATACTTACGGTATCTGGAAAAATTGTAAGAGAAATTACAAAAGAAGAAATCGGCCCATTACAAATAGGGACCCACATGACGGAATTTGAATACGATGGAACAGATCAGTTTGGAGATAAATTGGCAAATGGAGTTTATCTCTATCGTTTCAAAGTAAAAGATCAGAACAAAAAACAATTTGAGAAATACGACAGCGGAACAGATGTCTATTTTAACAAAGAATTCGGAAAAATGGTCATTATACGTTAAGAGGAGCTCACATCCGTTTGAAAAATTTCTATTTATTCCATTACCTTGCAACTGTTTGAGAAATGTACTGTTGGAGTAATAATGAAATTTGAATCAATAGATCAATGTGGAGGAAATTCAGGTACTGGCTGATTAAAATTTCCAGAGACCAGGGGACAACGCATGAAATTGCATTTGGCGCAGCGGTCGGAACATTTATCAGTATTTTTCCAACTTTTGGAGCCGGGACGGTAATCGTATTATTTTTATACCGTTTGTGGAAGTTCAATTTACTGGCTGCAATTGGTGGCAGTATGGTAAGCAATGTATTTACCAGTCCGTTTTTTATGGCAATCAGTTACAAATTGGGCAGTCTCTTTTTTGTAAGCAAAGCGGATATTAATTTCAAAGAATGGTACAAGCACCTGGACCACCTGAGCATTTCAGTGCTGGCAGGCAGTTTAATCATCAGCACCGTATTGGCTTTCGCAATGTATTACCTCATAAGTTATTTCGTAAGTAGATACCGCAGAAGAAAAACCAGATTACAGTCGGTAAATTAAGTTTATGGAATGAAGTTATTCGACCAAAGGCATCAAACATACGTCCATGCTTTCCAGCCGGCAGATGCTGTTAAATTGGTTCAAAGTGGACAGGAATATTTTGATGTACTGGTTGATTTGATCAGGAAAGCAAAAAGGAGCATTCATCTTCACACTTATATTTTTGCCAATGATGATATTGGAAAAACAATATCGGATGAATTGATTTCTGCTGCAGAAAGAGGGGTTGATGTTTCTGTAGTGATGGATGGGTATGGTTCTCTTGGATTTTCACCTAAACTTTTTCAGGAGTGGAAAACAAAGCGCATCCAGGCTCATTTTTTTCGAGGATCTCTATTTTCAAAAATCTCAATTTGGGAAGGCGGCTCCATCATAAAATCTGTGTTGTTGATGATTTCCGTGCCTTAGTAGGAGGCATCAATATTGCTGATAAATACCGGGGAACGATGGACGAGGCGGCCTGGCTGGATTTTGCGATATTTATCGAAGGGGAAGTCTGCAACGAGTTGAAGAGAATCTGCGGTCAAATCGAAGAAAGACAATTCCCAGTCTTTAAACCCTCTCCAAACCAGAAATACCACGGACAGAATATCCCACAAATCAATATCAGACAAAACGACTGGCTCCGGAACAGAAATCAAATCCACTATAGCTATCTTATGGCTTTTGAAAAGGCCGAGCGGAGTATATACCTCGTGGCTAGTTATTTTCTGCCGGGACGTAAATTGAGAAAATCACTGGAGCGCGCTGCAGCCAGAGGTGTGAAAATAAAAATCATACTTGCCGGCAAATCAGACATTCCGACTATATTAAATGCAAGTTTGTATTTATACAGGTGGTTGTTAAGAAACAAAATAGAAATTTATGAATGGCAAAAATCAGTGTTGCACGGTAAACTTGCTATAGTTGATAACGAATGGATGACAATAGGTTCTTTTAATCTAAATTTACTCAGCACGTATGCCAGTATTGAACTCAACATCGATATAGAAGACAAAGATCTTGCAAAATCATCGACGGATTTATTAAACCGACTGATTTCGGAAGGATGTACTCAAATCGATACACAGCGCCACCGGACCGTCTTCGACAGAATATATGAATTTATTGCCTATCTGGCAGGAAGGACACTCATCCGGTGGATTACTTTTTTTCCTGGAGTCAGGAAGAGAATAAGATGAGTGAGTGCTGAGTGCAAAGAGCAAAGAGTATAGAGAAAGAGTAGCAAGAAGAGAGCAAAGAGTATAGAGTAAAGAGCAAGGAGTATAGAGCAAGGAAAGCCTGATGCTCAAAGATTAAAGAGAATGGATAAAGTTGAAGCGTCTAAATGTCGAAACGTCTATGGGTCAAATCTCCTCAACTGACAAGGCTCCCTCCACCAGCAAGCGTCTAAAAAGAATTTTTGAGTCCAGTTCACTATTCTAAATGGAAAATAAGTCTTATACATGGGGTGAGAAGCCGGAAAGGCACCTCTTGTACCTGGATTTTTAGAATGAATCTGAATTTTTAAAAGGAAGTTTAACCAATAGTCTCCGGCAGATTTTGCCAATTGGTCATTTGTAAAATGATACATTTGATAGTACAGACTGGTAAATTGAGCAAGGCCAGTTGTGCAGATATAGCTGACGTTCCAGTGCTGATCTGATGAGAATTCAGCAGGAATGGAGTTATAAACTAACGAACGTTTGTTAATATCATAAAGCTTTTCGAATACCCGGTTTTTCTGATCGGAATCATTCAAAATTTGGGCACAACCGAGGAGGCCTTCAAGGCCATAAGCCAGCGTGTGGCTTAGACAGGGCAAATTGGGAAAAAATCCGCATTGCCCGTAGAGATCTGATTCGGCTTTGTGTGCAAGCAACGCATAAGTTTTTTTCAAAATATCCAGATTTTGGCCGAGGGTGTAATGCATATCAATTTCCAACAGTCTCCACAAAGCATGAGCATAATAAACCGGAAACCAGGATTTTACGTACAGTCCTTCCTTCCAGGAGCCATCTTCCCGGATGTTCTGAAGCAACCATGAATGGACTTTTAATAAACTTAGTCTGTATTTCTCATCGGGCCAGATGCAGTTTAATTTATGTAGTCCAAACATAATTTGTGCGCTATTGAAAGCGCTTACCCGCTTTTTTTCAAGTCCACTGTAAAAATACCCTTGCTGGGATTGTTGATTCAATAACCAATCACCGGTTTCCTTCGCAATTTTGTATTGAACTTGTGGATAAATGAGATTGCGTTCGATAAGATTTTCAAGCAGGTAGCCACTGGTCTCCGGATAAGCCGCTTTCCAGGCTATGAATTCAGGAAGGAAGAACCAACGACTGTGAGGTATTCCTTTATATTGTGTTCTGCGGGCAGCATGGATCAACCAATCCATTGCTGCAATTTCAGCGGAACGCACAGAATTGGAATTTAAGGGCTTGAAATCAATCTCGTTCAAAACTCAACATTAATTTGTAAACGCAAATGTGCAAGCGCTGCTTGAAATGTGTACAAACATAATCATTTCTCTAGAACGCATGTAGCAAATTGAAGGAGTTAAAGCCCTGGATGAATTTCATTCTATCCGGTATATTAATACCTTTTCAAGGGATAAATTTCCAACACATTGTATCATCTTTGTTCCCATGTCACTTGAGCTGCCTAAACTGATGTATTTGGGGTACCCGGGGAGTGTATTTTCAAGAAACTTTATCCCGGCTTTGGCTGATTTAAAATCTTATCGTCTAAGCTGTGTTTTTGTAAAGGAAGAACCAAGAAATCTTTGGCCGCAGGAAATGGGTATGTTTTTAAATTTGATCCAATGGCTCCAACAACTTTTATCCGGGATACGTTGCAAAATCGCATACTATTATTGGAGGATTTATGGTTACCACCGATCGATTGCGGTCTATTATTTCGACTCTGTTCAAAACGATGATCTTAATGAACTCGCCAGGGATTTTGATTATTTGCTCACAGCCGGAATTCAGCATAAATTGAAAACAAGTTTTATTTCTGCCTTTAAAAATACTGTCTATAATTTCCATTATGCGTTGCTTCCAAAATACAGAGGAACATTTCCATTATTTTGGCAGCGGGTAAATGGTGACTATGATTATGGTTATACATTTCATGTGTTGAATGAGAAAATAGATGGTGGTGATATCGTATTGCAAGAAAGGCTAAGTGTTAATCCTGGATATAGCGATTCAACGATTGGTAATTTACTCGTAAGACATGCCGCATTTCAGTTGCATCGTTTATTTTGTGAACCTGTAAAAATGATACAACAGTTGGATACAGATGCCACTACATATACGACGAAGGATTATCTTAAGTACGTGAACATTCAAATGGATTCCAACTGGATAAATAAATTGGCAAACTGTCGAAGATGGATCCTCAACCGAAAGTACCTGGTACATGTTATTGAAGTTTTTGAGTGCGAAGAACGATCCGGATTATTTTTAAAGGGGCTTCATCTGCATTTTCAGGCAAAAGGAAGAACAGTGAAAATCATAAGAGTAAATTACCTTCCATCCGTTTTCTATTTTTGGACTTTAAAGTCAAACCTTGCAAAACGCTAATCACATTCAGGGAAGTTCGATCGCTTTAAACAGCATGTTCCGATGGCAGTTGATGTCCTCGGTCTATCTTACTATACTGCAAATAGCCGGTATCGTATTTCTTGGTAGATTTTTGGGATATCAGGAAATGGGTATTTACGCCATATTCCAATTGATATTCCGATTCGCCACAGCGCTGTTTGAACCCGGAATGTTTGTATCTGTCATCCAGAGAAAATTTCACTCCAAGACGATCCTTAATAATTTGTACAAGTGGCAAATGAGTATTGCAGCAGTAGGTTTTATAATGATCTTTATTTTTTTTATTACAGAGGATTCATATTATCGCGAGAACCTGATATTTGTTATAACTGCTCTTTTCCTGTTCCTGTGGATCGCATGGGGAGCGCGTTATACAGCCATACTTACCCATCATTTGAAGCAAAAGCAGATCAGTATGGCATTGATCGCCGGGGCAACACTTGAGTTTCTTTTCATGTTGTGTTTTATTTGGCATTTTGATCCGATGTGGGTTTTTCCGATAAGCTTTTTATTTCGGTTCCTGATTTATTATGGGGCATGTTATATCCTCACTTTAAAGAATAATTTCGAATTGCATCCAATACTCGATGGCGTGGAGGAAAAAGCACACATCAGGTTTTCGATGTATCAAATTGTCAATCAGGGATTGAGTTTTATTCAGGGAAATTTTGATACGGCATTAATTCTATTTGCTTTCGGGCTGCAGGTTCTGGGGCCATATAATTTTGCTTCAGAATTGAGTTATTTATTGTTCTCAAAATTAAATCCTGTTTTTAATAAAGCGGTCTTTCCCGTGCTGGCAAAACATCAGGACGATCCATCTGTACGGCAAGAGATCATGTCGGAGTCCCTGCTGAGTCATGCTCTGGTATGTCTGGGCTTGTACCTGCTTTTTTATTTTCATCTTCCCGAAATCATCGGACTCCTTTTTAAAGATGAGTTGGGTCAGATCTTGCATTTCTCCAAATTCATATGCATCATGGCTATGATCAGGTCGGTTACCAATCTGGTTTTCAGTCAGCTGTTAGCCTTAGGTGCATCACGTAAATTATTACAGTGGAACGTTACAGTATTACTATTGAATTATGCATTTATTTTCATTATTTATTTGACAAAGAGTCATGTAGATACTTTTTTGACAATTAATATTTTTGTAAGCCTGGGAGTTTTCATGTTCACGCTGATGCATATGTTCAAATACTACAGCGATGTCAAAAAGGGAATGCATCAACTGCTCTATTTTGTCTTTTATTTATGTGTATCCGGAATCATTCTGTATGGCATTCAATTTACCGGCTTTGGTCTTTGGATTTCACTGACTGCAAGTGGAATGGCTGTTATAAGTCTGGATTACTTGTTTTACCGTCAGAAATTCCTTAATTTAATTCGATTCCGAATACTTTAATATGAATGACTTTTTGCTTGAAGTAGGAAGACTTTCCCCTAATGATTCGGTTCGCAATAATTCAGGGGATACATATAACTTATTTGATGATGTTTGTCTGCGTGATCATGGAGCATTGAGTTATGTATTTCATAATCAAGTCAGTCTTCGAAAACTGTTCGTTATAGGAAATGCAATCCCACGGAAAGCTGCAAAAAGTAAAATTGATAACTGGTTGAATGGAAGTGAAGAGGCATTTGACTTGACAGGTCTCGATTGGGTGAAAATGTTTAACGGAATCTTCTTACTCATTTTTGTGGATAGCCGGACAAAGAACTTAAGTCTCGTTACAGATTTATTGGGATTTTACCCACTGTATTTCATTCAAACGTCCACGCAATTTTGTATTTCGAACAGGATGCAAATTTTATCTCAGCAGGTCACGACTCCTCCTGAAATCAACGAAGCAGCGATATACACTTATTTGCATAATGGCCACCTGATGTTTGACCAAAGTTGGTACCGTGAAATTTCGCGTTGTCGCCCGGCTTCAGTGTATAATTTTCATTCCGGGTCTGTGACCCCGGAAATTAAGCATTATTGGACCTGGAATCAGATCCCGGCAAAGACGAAAGCTGGTGTAGCTGAGCAACGCAATTTTGCCCACTTGTTTCAAAGGAGTGTGCTTGATATGGATTATCCGGAGATGGCTGCTATTGGTTTAGGCTTAAGTGGAGGTTTAGACAGCAGATGGATTGCACATACTTTATCCGGATATAAATATTTCACAGCACATTGCTTTGCGATGCAAGGGAGTTATGAATTAAAATTATCGCAAAAAGTTGCCAAGGCTTTAAACATTCCTCATCAGTTCCATGAATTGGATAAAAAGAATTGGCTGGAAAACCGGTTGGAATCTTTTTGGATGGCAGATGGTTGTTTGCACCTGGGACATTTGCATGAGGGAAATTTGCATGCCCGTTTATTTCAGGATGTTGATATTTTTTATCATGGATTTTATGGAGGAGGAATTTATGCTGGACATTCTGAGATGAATGCAAGGATAAATAACAAATTAGCTGCCAGTCATTTTGTGGTGAGGAACAATGAATATCATTGCGATGATGCATATTTCAATTTTAATTCAATTGATCCCTACATCGTTTTTCAGCGGATGCGCTATCAGGCTGCTTACAGCATTTTATTATTATCCCAATTTACGAAAATTGCAATTCCTTTTTACGATCCCGACTGGCTTATTTGCAACTACCAGATCGATGACAGAGACCAGGCATTTAGTCGTTTTTATTTGAATACATTGGGCCGGCAACTCGATAAATCGTTGTTGGAAATTCCCTGGCAACGCACCGGTTTAGCCCCAAAACATGTAGCTTTAAATTGCTTTGTTCAACAGTATAAGCTCAATTCAGTTGGTGAACGGATTTATAATTTATTTGGAAAGAGCCGTCATTTCATCAACTACAAATATTTTGATGATGAAATCAACCATTGGATCAGGGAATTTTCATCGGAGATCAAACATTTGGGTGTGCCATATTCCATTCGCAAGAGGGAACACAAATTACGTATGCTGAGTCTGATGGTTTGGCTTCGCATGAGTCAAAAGAATCGCCCCAATGTCTTATAGAATTTTACATATCGTCGATCAGTGGTTGCCGGATACGATGAACTGGCTGGATGCCTTGTTGCAAAGTTCATCAGCCAAATGCGAGCATCTCATTTTTTGTGAGTACAGGATTCACGAGGGTCCCGATCATTGGGAGTTTATCATGAAGCAGCGCCAGTTGGATTATCCAATTACAAAGTGGCAAAGACTCATTAAGTATTTTAAAAGGCAGGAATTTGCTGACACATTGAAACAATTTGCGAAGGAGGGAAATGTGGATTTGATCCATATTCATTTTGGACATTTGGCTGCACGATATTATCGCGAATTGATGGAAACAGGCAAGCCTTTATTGATTTCCTTATATGGATTCGATTATGAATATTTGGTCCATGCTCATCCTTGTATCCTGGAAACTTACCTGAAACTTGCATCTGTTGGTGCTTCATTTATAGTAGAGGGCCAGTATTCCAAATCATTGTTGATTAAATATGGGATCACAGATACGCAAATTCATATCGTACATTTATTATTCAGACGAAATGAACACATCAACTGCATTCGTTACAGGGGTCCTGTCAGGTTGTTACAGGTGGCTACTTATACTGAAAAAAAGAATCAATTGGGTTTATTGGAGGCACTCCAGGATCGTCATGCAGGTAAGTTTGTAGTCAAATTTTTTGGTGAGGATAAGGATAAACAATATACCCAGGAATTGATGAAGCTTCAAAAGATCAGAAACAAACACTCAATTCTCATAGGAAAAAAGATTTCTTTTGAAGATTACCTTAAGCAAATGAGGACTTCCCATTTTACAATTCAATGGAGTAAACGATCGAAAAATTTTGATACGGAAGGCGGTTGTCCGGTCTTTATAAAAGATAGTTTGAGTCTGGCCTGTCCGGTCATCAGCTCCAGGCACTGCGATATCCCTGATATAATTGTCCACCGTTATAATGGATTTTTAACAGAAGAACAAGACTTGTACAATTTAAGTGAGCTTCTGGATGAGATACTTTTGATATCGCCTTTAGATTACTTAAAGCTCCAGCGAAATGCGCTTCAAAGTGTAGATCAAAATATCGAAGGCAATTTATGTGGATCAGAATTAATCGGAATATACAAACGCATGGTTTCATTCAATTCTTAATCGACGCAACATCTGAGCTCATTGAGCAAAGAATTCAGACTGAATAGAATATAATGTCTGAAAACGGCCAACTGGAATCTTTAGAATTTCGCCTCCTGTTAGGGTTGTGGTACCGCCCAACTGGCAACTTCGGGGCAGATCTTTCTTACATCAGGATCAATGGATATATAGGCTTTAGGAACATTATCTGCCAGCCATTCCTGGAATTTCTGACCTTTCTTATTTTCTTTTGCGACTTGTTGTATTTTTGAATAATCGTCTTTTAGATTTGCTTTGTGAGGTGGTGTTTTCGAATTTAATTTTACTAATTTAAATACCTTCGTTCCATCCTGTTCAGTACTGGAAAAAACTTTGCTGATTTCTCCCACCTGTAATTTATCGATGGCAAAAAATACATCGGGATCCAGATCACCTGTTTCAAATTCGGCAGTTCCGGTTTTGGGATTTAAGAGTAGGCCACCATTATTATACGATTCTGATTTTTTATCGGAATACAGGCGCACTGCTGCTTCAAAGGGAATTGAATCTTTGATGATCACAGATTTGATCGAATCGAGATATAACTCAGCAGCCTTATAGTCTGCTTCATCGTATCGGGGTTTGATCAGGATATGTTTTGTCAAAATGGTATTTCCTCTTCTTTCAAGCAACTGGATGATGTGATACCCATATTCACTTTCTACGATCCCGGAAATAGAATCTTTATTTAATGAAAAAGCAACGGCCTCAAATTCAGGAACCAGACTCCCGCGTTTTGTCCAGCCTAAAGAACCACCATTTTTGGCAGATCCGGGGTCGTCGGATTGAACCTCAGCTATTTTGGAGAAATCTTCACCTTGCTGAATCCTTGTTAAAATTTTTTGCAAGCGTTCTTTGGCTGCATTTTTTTGGTTTTCGTTGAGCCGGGGCTTGTAAACTATTTCTGATATTTCAACTTCGGAGTTGATATACGGGATGCTGTCTTTCGGAATCTTGCTGTAAAATTCTCTGGTTTCTTCTGGAGTGATGCGAATTTCGCCAATGATTTTATTTTGAAGTCTTTCTGTAAGCAATTGATTTTTTAATTCTTCTCGAAATCTTTCCCGTGTTTCTGTTACACTTTGTCCGTAGTACTCTTTGAATTTATCGTAATCATTATTGAAATAAGCAAGAATATTTTCAATTCTGGAATTGAGTTGTTGCTCAACTTCATCGTCTTTAATTTCAATACTGTCGACCTTAGCTCTGTTCACCAGATACTTTTGAATGATGAGATTTTCAAGGATCCCGCATTCATTATTTCTGTTCATCACATTGTTCTGCCTCGATTTAATGAATTGGATTTGCTCCTGCCAATCAGAGTACAATATAATTTCTGATCCGACTTTCGCAATAATCCGGTCAATGGTTTGTGCAAAGTTGTCATTTGTTAAAACAGCGAGCAACAAGCTGCAGAAAATTTTTAGAAATGATATTCTCATTTGTTCATGATTTGTATGCGTTTTTCTTTAAGCTCATTTTCGTAGCGTTCAGCTTTATATGTTTCAAGAAGTTTGATTTTACGCTGGTGAAGAATTGCTTTTTTAGCCTGATCCCGTACAAAGGATAAAGGCGGATCTTCATGTGGTCTTACTACTTCGAAAAAACGTATTTTATAACTGTGATTAAAATCGGCAAAATCCCGGTTAAGTCCTTCATTGATATTTTTCTCCTGAAGAAACCGGTTCGGGATGTAAGATTTTATATCATCCCACTGATACCATTTTGCTGAATTGAGAAAACATATTTCGGCATTGTTTTGGCAGTAGATATTTAAAGCTTGCAGCGAACCCTGGTTTAAATTGCCCCACAATTGATCCAGTTTCCGGGAATCGTTCACTGGTTTATTAGCTTTAACCATTACAAAACGGAAAATGGTGCTTTCCAATTTGTAATTGGATTTATTGCTGTTGTAATAACGCACAAGTTCGGCATCGCTGATGACCGTGTCGAGCTTTTCACTGATCAGCTTTTCTTCGTATTTTAACAGGAGCAACTCGTCTTTATATTTTTCTACAAGTTGGTTGATTTCATCGAGTTGTTTGAGTTCCGAATATGCATCTTTAATGAGGATCTGATCTTTGAGCCAGCGGTCTATAAAGTTGTTGATAAATTGTAGGCTGTCCTCTCCCTGAAGTTCTTCAGGGATGCTTTCTTCGAGTTCCTTGAATTTTAGTTTCCGCTCTCCATATTGAACGAGAATTTGATCCGGATTTGAGGAAAGGTCTGATGTTTCGTTTTTACATCCAGCCAGACAAAGCAAACCGCCAATCCACAAGCTTAATCCAAATGCATATATCCCAGACACCCGCTTTAGTGCTTATTTCTTAACCAGAGAATTGAATACATCTGAATTGATCCTTAACTCATATTTTTTCTGAGTTCGTCGACCCACATCATTTCAAGGTGATCCTGGTAATCAGCAATGATGTATCCTCTTGCTTCATCGAGTGTTTTGGTGCCGGCAGGATGTATGGCTTCTATTTTATTGAATTGATAACCCGTATTATCCTGATTCAGATGAAGTTTAGATACTGAATTTTTAGAAAAGGATAAATCTTTGTAAGGTTCCATTCCCTTTTTCTCTACCATGGTACGCTGATAGGAAATGAATTTTTTGTTCGTATCGAATTTTGAAAATACTTTTTCAATCGGATTTTTTCTGGCAAAATTATAAACCTCGTCCACAAGTTTTTTATCTGTTGTGTCAACAGATACTGTAAGCAACATAGCCCTTTCCTCCCAACGATACTTATCTTTATTTTTTTGATGAAACATTTTTAATCCGGCGGTATCTTCTGATGCCCGATCCCAGACCACAATTTTTGTAGCTTCAAAAAGTAATATTCCTTCTCTGTATTCGCGCATGAGCGCTTTAAAATCGGGATATTTTTCCTCGAGTTTTCCTTCTTCAAACTGAAGGCATTTTTGATTGGAGTATTCTTTGAGCATGTTTTTCAAAGTGGTCTTTACGTCCTTGTTTTCTCCACCCTGCATTCTCAGTCGTGTATTGCTTTTAACAAATTCAGCAAATTCCAAAAGTCCAAACGCCTGATTGCTTAAAGTAAAAATCGGATCGTTCTTCAAGTTTTCGGGAATCTTCCATTTATATGTATAGAACAAGGTATCGATATTGGCAATGAAATCATTCAAAGTATTTTCATTTTCTTTATAGCCGGCTTCGGATTTGATCTTCTCTATAAGTGACGCCTGAGCTACATTAAAGCGTTCGTCTCTTTGAATATCTACCTGGATCTTCCTTTTGCACGTTCATAGGGGAGTTCATCGTCTTTGCGCAGTCTTTTGATGATGTGCCATCCAATTGCCGATTCAACCGGAACTGAAATGTCTCCATCCGATCCTATAGCAAATGCAGCATCTTCAAAGGAGGGCTCAAACTGATTGATTCCAATATATCCAATCGAACCACCTTGAACAGCACTCGCTTTGTCGTCGCTGTGCACCCTGGCCAGTTCTTCGAAATTCTGTCCGGATTTGATCAGTTTATATAAGCTGTCAGCTTTAGCCTGGGCGATGATGTCGGGATTTCCGCGACTGGATTTTTTGATAAAAATGTGTGCAATTTCCATGCGTCGATAGGCCGGCCTTTCTGCTTCCAACTGCAAAACGTGATACCCAAGTTTGGTACGTATGGGCAACGGATAGACCTGTCCGGGCTGAAGCGAATATGCAGCATTTTCCAGGGTATAAAACCATCCGGAAACATGGATGTAAACCATCCTAACCTGCCATTCTTTTGAGCGGAATTTAAATCGTTGCTGTTTTTGGCAGCATCGCTCCATTTCATTCCGGTATTGATCATTCGAATGGCGTTGGCTGCCATGTTATAAGATTTTACAGTGTCGGCACCAGTGGCGTTCGGACTCAGGCTGAACAAAATATGATTGATCAGAAGGTCCTTTCTTTGTCTTTCATAAACTTCCCTCGCAAGTTTATCGGTAACTTCTTTATCGTTTAAATAACTGGTTGTAAGTTGTTGACGATAACCTTCCAATTCCTTGATCAATGCCGGTATGGTATCGACTTTCATGTCTCTTGCGGCCTGAACTTTCAATTTGAATTTGGTGTACAGATTGAGATAGTCGTCCAGCGATTTACGGCTGTAATCGGCTTCTTTCTGGTTGTTTTTGTTGTATATATATTCGAATTCAGAAAGATGTACAGGGGTTCCTGCAACCGTAAACAGAACCGGATCAGTTTGGGCGTTGGTTACCCATGTCAAAAAGGCAATAAAAATGGTGAGAATTAATCGCATATGTTTGGCTTTTTAAAAACGGTCAAAATTAAGAACTAGAAACGTTCAAACCGCGTATTCTATTGGATGAATGCAGGGATTAACATGAACTTTAATAAAAAACTACAGGATCCCCAAAGTCTGGATTTTATTTTAAAGTTTGAGGGCTAACTCCTTAATCCTGAAGGAATAAGCGTTTAACCCTACCCGAGAGTCTGGCTAAGATTTCGTAGGGAATGGTCTCACAGGCCTGAGCCAGGTCCTCCAACGGAGCATTTTTTCCGAATATTTCCACCTCCATACCTTCCGAAACGTTTTCCAATCCGGTCAAATCGACCATACACATATCCATGCAAACCACGCCTATCAACGGAACTTTTTGACGGTTGATCCAAACCTCAGAGGCCTTGCTGCCGGCATTTCTGGGTAATCCATCAGCATAACCGAGGCTAAGTACTCCAATTTTGGATTCCCGTTTGAGCACTCCGGACCTGTTGTAACTTATGGTTTCTCCGGCTGGATAGGTTTTAATCTGGCTGATCCTTGTCTTTAAGGTATGTACTTTTTCAAGTTTATTTTGAACGGCAGGGTCGCTGTCGAAGCCGTATAAGCCAATGCCCAATCTGACCATCGAATAGGACATTTCGGGATGTCGCGAGATGCCTCCACTGTTCAAAGCATGTAAAAATGGTTTGTAACCAATAACTTCAGAGATCTGTTCTGCCATTTTTTCAAATAAGCTCAATTGCTGTTTGGTAAATGCATCAAAAAATGACTGATCACTGGCAGCCAGATGAGTAAATATACTTTTTACCTGGATCCAGGGATGTTTACTTAAAATTTCCTGGAGCGCCGGGAGGTCCTGCGACAAAAATCCCAGGCGATGCATGCCGGTATCCAGTTTAATATGGATGGGAATAAAATTGGATGATCCCATTTCAAGAAGACATCTTTGCAATTGTGCAATTGAAAAAATTTCAGGTTCCAGATGATATTCAAATAAACTTTGAAAATCTGAAGTTCCAGGTATTCATAACCATTACCGAAGTCTGACTCCTTTTTGACGGAGCAGGATTCCTTCATCGGGATAGGCCACGGCCAGGTATTCAACTTTTTTTGTGTTCGAGTAGTTTAGCGATTTCATAATGGCCACTCCCATAGGCTGCTGCTTTTACAATGGCCATGATCTGGGTGCCGGGTTTAAGCAAAGATCTGTAGACATCCAGGTTATGAGCAATCGCCTTGAGATCAATTTCCAAAAGGGTGTCGTGTTTAGACAAACTAAGTTGATGAAACAGCCGTTCCAATTTGAATTTTCGGGCACCTTTAATGAGAATAAGTTCATTGTGGAAATTTAAATCATCCAGTTTTTCTAAAACATCTTCTGTATTACGGAATGGGTGAAAACTAAGGTTTCTTTTATTATTAAATTGAAGTGTTGAAATTTCTTCGCCAATGAGGATCACTTTTTGAATGTGATATTTGTCTATCAAATATTCCAGCCCGGAGAACAATTCTGAATGATCGCGGTGTTCTGCAAAATCAGTAATTACAAGGGTGCGCGGTAGATTCTGGTTTTGCTGATCCACGAACTGAAGAGCAAGCTGGAGGGACTTGAGATCCAGGCTGTAACTGTCGTTGATCAGGATGCAGCCATTCAATCCTTCTTTTTGTTCGAGCCTCATGCTGAGGTTATGCAAATGGCCGATGCCCTCCTGAATTTCCGATGGAGACATTCCGAGTTCGAGAGCCATGACGATGCAATGCATGATGTTTTCAAGGGAGGCTTCATCCTGAAACTGCAGATCGAATTCAAATTTTTGCTCATCTCTGAGCAATTCCAAAGCAATATGATCTCCTGCTTTTTTCAGTCTTTTAATTTTGTAAGCAGCATCTAATTTTTGCGACCAGCTTATGTTTCCATGATGATGCTTTCTGTGATGGTCTATACTTTGGTAATCTTTGCAATAAATGAGTTTTTCGGCATGATTAAACAACCGGAGTTTTTCCCGGGTCTTTTCGTCCATTCGGAGAAACCCGATTGATGGGCGTCGCCAATATTGGTGATGATGCCAAGAGTGGCAGAGATCATGGCAGACAAGCGCGGCATTTCACCGGGATTGCTGATACCCGCTTCAAATAATGCAATTTCATGGGTATCGTTTAAATCCAGTACCGACAAAGCAACACCCAGCTGAGAGTTATAAGATTTTGGATTTTTGCATACTTTGAATTTTGACTGAAGGATGGTTGCCAGCCATTCTTTGACTATGGTTTTGCCGTTGCTGCCTGTGATTCCGATGATCGGAATGTTAAATTTTTTGCGATGGTGTTCAGCCAGTTTTTGCAAGGCTGACAGGACATCATTGACAACCAGAAAACAAACGCTGTTGTGGATTTCTTCAGGAATTTCCCGGACTACAAAAACATGTACTCCTGATTCGATGAGTTGCGCAATAAAATTGTGGCCATCACTTCGTGTGCCTTTCATCGCAAAAAGAGGGTCTGTGCCGGTTGCAAAACAGAGCGGCTGTCGCATTCTGCATGACTGACCGTCCAATCAGCTAACGAACGTTCGTAAGTTTGTATATGGAATATTTCTGCAAGTTCCTTAACCGTATATTGCATGCTCAGGAGGTGTGTTCCTTTTCAGACAAACTGATTTCAGGATAGAGATCAAAGCCAATGTCATTTCTGAAATATTTTTTATCAAATTGAACAGAATGTGCAAGTTGGCGGCAAAGCTGAAGCGCTTCCTTAGGCGAATCTTGAAGTGCGGTAACGGCAAAAACTCTGCCTCCCTGAGTTCTTAGCACATATTCATCCAATTTGGTGCCTGCATGAAAGATATAGGAATCCGGAATGAACTCATCTTTGAGTTCTATGGGCTTTCCTTTTTCGAAGCTACCCGGATATCCGCCACTGGCAAGCACGATGGTGGCTGCGGTTTTCGGACTGATTTCAATTTTAGAGTCCTGGAGTTTTTCCGCTTGCATATCCATGAAAAGTTCGAGAAGATCAGATTCAATTCTTGGTAAAATCACCTCCGTCTCCGGGTCACCGAGTCTGCAATTGTATTCGATGACCTTTGGTTGCTCGCCTACTTTCATCAGCCCGAAAAAAATAAAACCTTGATAGGGAATTTCATCTGCCTGTAATCCTTTCAATGTCGGTTCAATGATTTCCCTTTTTACACGGTCCATTAATGCCTGATCTGCAAACGGTACCGGCGAGATAGCACCCATTCCACCTGTGTTGGGGCCCGTGTCTCCTTCTCCTATCCGTTTGTAGTCTTTCGCTTCAGGTAAAAGAACGTATTGTTTTCCATTCGTAAGTACAAAGACAGAAAACTCAATCCCACTCATAAATTCTTCGATGACCAGCGTTTCGGATGCCGTACCGAATTTTCCCGAAAGCATGGAGATGATTTCTTTTTCAGCTTCCATGTGATCCTCACAAATGACCACGCCTTTTCCAGCTGCAAGTCCTGATGCTTTTAGCACAATTGGAGGGATGAGATTGCTGATGTAATCCATGGCATCGTTCAGCTGGTTCTTTTGAAATATTTTGTAAGCTGCAGTTGGAATTCCATGTTTTTGCATAAAATCTTTGGAAAACGCTTTACTACTTTCCAGTTGTGCACCTTTTTTGCCAGGGCCTACTAAAATGAGCTTGTGTAATCCTTCCGTTTGTGAAATAGCATCCATGATCCCTGCATCCAGCGGCGCTTCGGGACCGCAAACGACTACATCGATATCGAATTGCCGGATGGCGTGTATGACAAAGGGGATATCTGACAAATCTCCGGGAATATTGATGGCTACGGACATCGTGCCTGGGTTTCCGGGCAGGACAAAGAGCTGTGCCAGGTTTTCACTTTCAGACAATTTCCAGGCAAGTGCGTGTTCGCGTCCACCGGAACCAAGGATCAAAACATTTTTTTTCATAGGATGAATCAGATTACGAAGGTAGAGAATTATGTTTGATCAGTCTTCAGGAGCCATGGGTGATCTGTTTTTGGAAGTTTCCTTTACGAAGAAGTTTTTCCTATATAGTGCCTGTGCAATTCGTTTACTTTTCGTTGAATATCAGTCATGCGTTCGTCCATCAGACTTTGGTGGATCAGCGAAGGCTCGCGAAAAGAAATATGAGCCTGGTATTCCCATAATTCTTTTATTTCTTCCATTGGAAGCTGAAAACTTGGGTAGAGTTGGTTATCAGAAATACAAAGCATTTCCTGATTGTTTGGAGTTTTCTGCAATCGCTTATACACCACCCCTTCTCTTTGTGAAACTACGATATAACAGTTGTTATTTTTTACTTCATCGAGGCGTTCGACGTATTTACAGATCACGATGTTGCCGGGTTCCATGGGAAGCATGGAGTCGCCTTCGATCTCGAAAGCCCTGAGGTGTCCCTGCAAGGAAGGCAATTGAAATCTGGGCAATTCGCTGATGTATTCCGGGTCCTGGAAGCTGTCCATATAACCTGCGGCTGCTTTGGTGCGAACCAGTTCGATGTTGTTTTTTTCCTGGGCATCGACCGAAATGGCCAAAATTTTAAACTGATCCGACCGTTGATCTTCCCAGGCCACATTTTTGAGTCTTTGGCTGATGAGGCTTTCTATTTTCAGTCCGTACACCCGGGCTATTTTAGAGAGCGTTTCGATATTGGGTTCGGTATGACCGCGTTCGTAATCACCTAGCGTGGTTCTGGGTATGCCTATTTTTTCGGCAGCTTCTGCCTGGGAATAATTTTTTTCCTGTCTTATAAATCTAAGATTTTCTGCTAAATACATATATGTAGTTTATTTGCCCGGTACAAAAGTACAAAATAATTGTTGAAAAACTCGTCCAAAAATATTATTCATCCTATTTTTGACGATAAATTCGTCAGACAGCTATTCACTAAGGACTTTTATGTATCATCGAGCGATTTTGCATATGGACCTCGATGCATTCTTTGTTTCGGTAGAATGCATCAAAAACAGTCAGCTCCAGGGGCTTCCGCTGATTGTTGGGGGTTATAGCAGTCGCGGGGTGGTGGCAGCCTGCAGTTATGAGGCCCGGGCATTTGGCGTACATTCGGCGATGCCCATGAAAATGGCCTTGCGTTTGTGTCCGCAGGCCACGGTAATTCGCGGCGACATGGATTCTTACACCAAATATTCGGCGATGGTAACCGATATCATTGCAGAGCAGGCGCCGGTATTTGAAAAGGCTTCTATCGACGAGTTTTATCTGGACCTGACCGGGATGGATCGTTATTTCGGATGTATGAAATGGGCTGTGGAGCTCAGGGAAAAACTGATGCGGGAAGCGGGTCTTCCCATTTCGTTTGGTTTGTCGGTCAACAAGCTGGTGTCCAAAATCGGTACCGGCGAAGCCAAACCCAACGGGATGTTGCAGGTGGCTTCGGGCGAGGAGCGGGAATTTTTATCGCCACTCAGTACCTCCAAGATACCGGGTATCGGCAAGCAGACCTACAAGCGATTGAGTTTTATGGGGGTGCGTTTCATCCATACCCTGCGCGACATTCCGGTACCCCTGCTGCAGCGCGAGTTTGGCAATGAATCGGGCAAAAGCTTGTGGGAGCATGCCAATGCCATCGACGAGACAGCGGTGGTGCCCTATCACGAGCAGAAATCCATTTCGAAAGAGACGACATTTGAAAAAGACACTCTTGACATTCGTCGCATCCGCATCCTGTTGCTCGACATGTGCGAGAAGCTGGCCTTTGAGTTGCGTCAGGGTGGCCGCGTATGTTGTTGTGTAACCGTCAAGATCCGCTATGCCGATTTCAATACCTATTCCAAACAAAGGCGCATTGCCTATACGGCGCACGACGACACCCTGCGCAGAGTGAGTTACGAATTGTTTGATGCCCTGTATGAAAAGCGGCAGCTGATCCGCCTGGTCGGACTCAAATTCAGCGGACTGGTCCAGGGTCATTACCAGATCAGTTTGTTTGAAGACACAGCAGAGCAGATCTCCCTGATGCAGCAACTGGAT
This sequence comes from Saprospiraceae bacterium, assembly GCA_016716185.1. Taxonomy (NCBI): domain Bacteria; kingdom Pseudomonadati; phylum Bacteroidota; class Saprospiria; order Saprospirales; family Saprospiraceae; species Saprospiraceae bacterium. Next base: position 185,129 of record JADJWV010000002.1, read on the forward strand.
CACATCCGCCGCCGCTGGGGCGCAGGTTCGGTGATGCGGGCTGCGGTGTTGAAGTAGGGGGGAGGCTTAAAGCTTAAAGCTCAAAGCCTAAAGCCGGAAGCTCAAAGGCTAAAGCCTAAAGCCTAAAGCAATTTGGTTTATTAAACTAACTAACGTTTGTTAGAATTAGGGTAAAAGAAGAAAAGAGAGGACTTGTGCTGGGCTAATTGTCCTTAGATTTGCGCAGAGAAATTTTTCTGCGTAAATCTGAGAAATCTGCGGGAGTCTCTACGGATGATTCAGTTTGTCGATAACGTTGAAAATGAATACTGATATTTCCATAACTAACAAATGTTAGTTACATTTCCAACACCTAGCACCTAACACCTAACATCTAACACCTAACACCTAACACCTAACACCTAACATCCAACACCTAACATCTAACACCTAACATCTAACACCTAACATCTAACACCTAACATCTAACACCTAACATCTAACACCTAACACCTAACATCCAACACCTAACATCCAACACCTAACACCTAACATCTAACATCTAACACCTCACACCTAACTGACATTGATCCATTTACAGGTACGCAACAAATAGCAAATAAAATCTTGACATTTTCATCATTTGAATTTGTCAATTTATAAATTTTAGTTTGAAGATTTGATAACGGAGTGATGACTTGCTAAATAATGCTCTATTCTTTTTGGGCAGATACTTTTGCAACAACTCAAAACTAAATTTATGAAAACAAGATTTTTTAAGATCCTGTCAGGGATCGCACTTGCTGTATGTATTCATTTTGATGGCCATGCGCAAATTAAAATGATGAATGATTACAAGAATTACCACTCCGCACGCATTGGTACCTATCAGGGTATATTATTTCGGGAGGCTGGATTTTCTTCTCTTTATCCGATCGCCGGGAGTCATGGGACCGAATTCTGGACTTGTTCAGATCGCGGGGTAAACGTCGATGCAGCCAATGCAAATGATCAGGCTTGCAGACCAACCTACGATAAAATATTTCCATTTCCATCGTATATACCAAAGATTCATCGCCTGCGGATTGCAGGAGATAGCATTCAGATCCTTCAAACCATTCCAATTCTTCGTCCAAACGGACAAGGGGCAAGCGGTTTGGTCAATCCAACAGGTTTTGGGAGTACTGCTTCCGAACAGATTTCTACAGATACCGTAAACAATTGTAGTGCTTTTCAAAGTAAAACTACATTAAAAGATACTTTTGGGATTGACTGCGAAGGTTTGGTAGTAGATCCCGACGGAAATTTTTGGTTGTGTGAAGAAGGAGGCCCAACCGTATGGCAGCTCAACAAAGCAGGTGTTTTAATAAAGCGCTATTCACCTTATGCAAATTTACCGGGAGCACATCCCGTGGATGTATTGATAGATACCGTATTTAAATATCGCAAAAACAACCGGGGCTTTGAAGGCATCGCCATTACTCCCAGTGGTAAAATTTATGTTGCAATTCAAAGTCCACTTTTATTTCCTTCAAAATCAGCAGGAGAAAATACAAGAATTCATCGTCTTCTTGAAATAGATCCTAAAACAAATGCAACCAGAATGTTTGCGTATCTCAACGATGGAATTATTGGCAAAGGAGGTGACCAAATCCGTCTCCGCGATTGGAAAATCGGAGATTTATATGCGATTAATGACCATGAATTTTTAGTTTTAGAGGCTGCTGCCCGCGGAACTACAGATATCAAAAGACTTTACAGGATCAATCTTTCCAATGCGACTCCGGTTCGGTCGGGTTTATTTAATAATAACATGACCCTGGAACAATTGGTGGATTCAACTGGACTGGCCGCCAACCAAATCAGACCCGTTGAAAAAACGCTGGTGATGGATTTGTTGGCAGAAGGATGGCCCGCAAGTCTGGATAAAGCAGAAGGAATTTCCATATTAAACGACAGCACGATTGTCATTGGAAATGACAATGATTTTGGTCAATTTTCTCCCGATGAAAACGGGATTGCAATGGCTACCGGTAAAGAAAGTCATTTAATCGTTTTCCGGCTTTCAGGCAAAAATAAAATCAGCCGCTATCGGGAAGTTTATCCGGTCACTCAGGGACTAACGGGTCCGAGTACCAACCAATCACCCTATGTTCTTCCAGCAGCACAAGACGTTCAATTCACTTCCATACTTACAGTGGGAGAATCTGCAAATGGTTATACCCTGTGCGGAATTCCGGATGGGATGGGAGCTTATGACAACGGCGATGGAAGCTTTACAATTTTGTTGAACCACGAATTTGGTACAACTGCAGGTGCTGTCAGAGCACATGGCTCCACCGGAGCGTTTATCTCTAAATGGAAAGTAAGAAAATCCGATTTAAAAGTGCTTAACGGAGAAGACCTGGTAAAGAAAGTAAACTTATGGAACGGTACGGGTTACACAGAAGGAACTACCGCTTTCGCAAGATTGTGCTCTGCAGATCTTCCACCCTATACTGCATTCTATCATAAATCTGGGATTAAAAGATTGGGTACCATGACCCGGTTATTTTTAAATGGAGAAGAAACTGGTGATGAAGGTCGCGCTTTTGCGCATATTGCGACTGGCGTGAATACCGGGACCAGTTATGAATTGCCATATCTGGGTAAAGCCTCCTGGGAAAACGTAGTTGCACATCCAGAATCCGGAGTAAACACCCTGGTGGCGCTGTTGGATGACAGCAATGGCGGACAAGTGTATTTTTATTTGGGGAAGAAAGGAACAGCCGGTAATGAAATTGACAGAGCAGGACTCAGCAAGGGAAAATTGTTTGGATTGAAAGTTGAAAATTATCCAGTCGAATTGGATTCTGTCATCCCTGCATCCAATCAAAGATTTTCGATAGTGGATCTGGGAACCGTTCAAAATAAATCAGGTGCTGAATTGAATACAATGAGTAATGCGAATGCGGTCACTCAATTTAAGCGTCCTGAAGATGGAACCTGGATTCAAGGCGAGCCCAATGTATTTTATTTTGTGACGACCAATGCATTCAACGCACCCAGTCGTTTGTGGAAAATTGAATTTGACGATATACAACATCCTGAAAAAGGTGGAACGATTGAGATTCCTTTAGACGGAACTGAAGGACAAAAAATGTTTGACAACATGTGTTCAGATAGCCGTGGAAATTTATTACTTCAGGAGGATGTAGGCAACAATGCACGTTTGGGGAAAATCTGGCAATATAATATTTCCACTGACGAATTAAAAACAGTGGGAGATCATGATCCTACAAGATTTATTAACGGTGCCCATAATTTTCTGACTCAGGATGAAGAATCCTCGGGAATCATAGACGTTCGTCATATTCTGGGACATGGTATGTTCTTGCTGGTAGATCAGGCTCATTATCCGCTACCCGGACAACTCGTTCAAGGCGGGCAGATCCTTGCCATGTATAATCCGGATTCAGATAAGCCATCAAAACTTAAGAATCCTGTACCTGGTTTAGACTCAGGAAGTATTTTAGATGCAATAGAACAAAAGACAAAAACCAGCACAGCGAAAGAATTTCAACAACATATACGCGTCGGTGAATTGAATAATCAGCATAAACTGGTTATTTATCCAAATCCAATTTCTTCCGGTCAATTATTAACCCTTGAAGGTTCAACACAACATGAACTTATCTATGAAATCGGACTTATAAACAGCTCCGGACAGTTGATCTGGAACGAAAAAATTTCAGAACCTGCAAACCAATATTTTTTGGAGCTTTCAGAAAAGAGTGTAGTCAGTCCAGGCATGTATTACCTCTATACCATTACGAACTTTGAAAGCCATTTGTTGAAATTGTTTGTTGAGTAATTATTTGACTCAATTATAAAAATTAAAGCCCTGTCTGGTTTTTCAGGCAGGGTTTTTTTATTCAAAAATATTAATATTGCGGACTTCATTATGGAATCCAATAATTTCCATCAATAAGTCATGATTAGAGGCTATCAAAATGTCATTTTATAATGCAATATTTAACAAACGTTCATTAGTGCTTGAGTGTAAAATAAAATTATCATTCTCCAAAATTGATAAGTTATTTTTCACCAAACCAAACAAACCTTACCCGTACTCTTCCTGTTCTCCAACAACTCGTGGGCTTTTGCAATGTCGCTTGCTGGAAAACGGTGCGGAGTTTCCGGCTTAAAAATACCCTGTTCGGTGATTTGAATGACTTCGCAAAGCATTTGATGAATGAAATCCGGTTTGTGATCCGCAATTTCCAACATGTTGATACCCAGTATTGCCTTCGATGGCATCATCAGCATCACGGGATGAAAGAATCCGAAGGATAGGAACTGAGCTATTTTTGAAAATAGATTTCCCGAACTTAAAGCAGATGCACCATGTAAAACAAGTCTGCCACCGGTAGCGAGTATTTTGAAGCTCTTGCGGGCAGTGCTGCCACCCACACCGTCAAAAACTACATCTACACCACCTTGACCGGTGATCCTTTTTTACTTCGCTTACAAAATCAGTTTTACTGTAATGGATGGGAAAATGAACACCCAGGTCTTTCAGAATTTTCGTTTTCTCTTCGGAACCGGCAGTTGAGATCACTGTGCATTTTTAAAAAGACAATACTGAATGAGCGCGCGTCCGAGTCCGCCGGCACCGGAATGGATGAGAACTTTATCTCCTTCTTGTAAATTTACCAATTTGGCAGCAGCGTAATAAGCCGTCAGGTATTGAACAGCAAGTGCTGTGGCATCAACGGGATCCCATGTAGCGGGTATCTTCACAACTCCGGTTGCTGAAGTGCATACATATTCGGCATACCCATTGAATTTGGAAAGTGCCACCACCACATCACCGGGTTTTAAATGTTTTATTTCAGATCCAACAGAGACCACCGTTCCGGCTGCATCAAATCCAATGACCGCAGGGAGTTTCGGCGCACCATCGTATAAGTTTTTGCGAACCATGACATCAGCAAAATTCAATCCCGAACAAATGTTTTTAATAAGTACCTCGTGGGGTTTTGGTTCCGGAATGGCGATTTCTCTGAATTCAAAAGAACGGAACGGGCAGGAATGACGCACCAGGTAAATGGCTTTCATCGGTTAATATTTAGAATCGTATTAAAATTACAATGGAAATAATGATCAGGCTTTTCAGCAGAGAGTTAATTCCAGCGAGGTCTTGCTATGATGACAAACAAAAGAAAAAGCAAATATAAAAATCCGGGAATGGCAAGAATGTATAACAATCTCTGGCCAAGCTTCATATAATCATGGTTATAACACCAATAACTTCCTCCCAGGATGACAACCAGTCCCAATAGGAGCAAGATCCATATTTTCATATTAAAAGCGCCGACCGACCCGTCACTCAACCCGGTGATAAAAAAATATAGTGCAACCAATGCTATGATTGCATCGAAGATCCAAAGTATCCAAAAGAAGTTCATAGAACAATATTACGATTATTTGAGAGAATAAAAAAAGAACTCAACCAGGCGAGCCCTTGGAGAATAATCTGTAAGCACAAATCTTCTTAATATGTATAATTTCATTTTCTAAGGTTCAATTTATTATTTGAATCATACACTCTAGAAAAATTCTTTGAATCTTTAAATTCGTATTATTATTTCATTTAATACTATTGATAATTATTGGATTCTATTATAATGTAATTGCCTACTTTTAAACTCCATTTTATCAGCCAAATATGAAATATACACACCTCTTTGCTGGAATACTGTTCCTAAGCACCCATTTAAATGCCCAATCCATTGTCACCGACCGGCCGGATCAAACCGAAAGCGCTCTTTGTGTGCCCAAGAATGTACTGCAGTTTGAAACCGGAGTAAGTGTTCAATTTGAAGATCTCGATGGCGGTAGTATACAAGGTTTGGTGTTGCCGGGAACTTTGTTCAGATATGGTCTCGGAGGCCCCGTCGAATTTAGGGTCTATCACCAGTTGGTGAGTGAAGGGGTTAATTCTGATACCCGGTTTGGAATTGCGGATCTGGAACTTGGTCTCAAATTTAAATTGTTTCGTTCAGCTTCAGAAAAAACGAACCTAGCCTTGCTGACTCAAGTCCTGCTGCCCAGTGGATCCGGATTTTTGAGCAATGATAAATATGGCAGTTTGAATAAATTATGTGTCAGCCATCAGATCACGGAATCCAATAGCCTGAGTTATAATGTTGGTTATAATTATTTCGGTAAGGGGAAGGGCGATTTGACGTATTCTCTTTCCCTGGGAGCAGCAATTTCAGAAAAGGCCGCACTTTATGTAGAGCCTTTTGGAGCCTTCGAGGAAATGGATGAATTTATATTAAATGTCGATGCCGGTTTTACCTACCTCCTCAAATCCAATATGCAATTGGATTTTTCCTGGGGAACAGGGATTCAAAGAAAGATGAACTACCTGGCGATTGGCTTCAGCTGGAAATCCGGAGGCTGATCCAGGCATCTATTCAATTTTGCTACTATAACTTATGAAATATGGCTAAGCAGGGATCATTCCCAGCCTTTCCAGCCTGTAAAACTCGCGGAAAGTAATCATCCTTTCCTGCTGTTCATCCCAGAGTTTATGGCTGGCTAATTTCAAACTCTGCCAGAAATTGATCTCTGTGGTGTATTTGTGAAACCAGGGAATGGCATCCATACATTTCTTAAGATTGTAATTGGGTATGGCCGGATTCAGATGGTGAATATGGTGAAAGGCAATATTCCCTGTAAACCAGTTCATAATTTTAGGCAGTTTGTAATAACTGCTGCCTTTAATAGCCGCATACATGAATTCCCACTTATCTTTCCAATGCTTGTAACCATGCTCGTGCTGATGTTGCACATAAAAAAACCAAATCGCAATGATCGCAAATGCACAGAGGATTGCAACCTGTAGCAACACAACTTTTTTCCAATCGAGCAACAGACAAAGTCCGGTAAATAAAGCTATATACACGAGATTATTAAGCAACAATCCGGGTTTCAGTTTTTTGAATTCAGACATGTCTATTAAGGGCAGGCGATTGTGGATAAATACATAATAAATCGGACCCAGAAAAAACATCACTAACGGCGATCTGTATAATCTGTATTTGAATCTCGCCCATCTTCCCAGAGCGGCATATTCTTTCACCGTGAGCGTATCGATATCGCCAATATCCCTGACCTCCAACCTGCCATTATTCATGTGGTGAAAATGGTGCGACTTGGCCCAATAAAAATAAGGAATCGAACTGGCAAGGCTGCAACAATAACCTATGATCTTTCTTACGGTCTGATTGGCCACAAAACTTTGGTGCCCGCAGTCGTGCTGGATAATAAATATACGCACTAAAAAAAGTGCGTTTAAAACGCATAAGATCAAAGCCAACCATAAATACGAATCCCATAAATTGTAAATGGCAACCCAGATCAGTAAAAACGGGCCGAAAGAATTGAGAATTTGGATAATGGCCTTTTTATTGTCTGTAACCTGGTAGTCTTTGATCGATTTTAGGGCCAGCTTAACTTTAGCCGTAAAATCCTGAAGTTCCTGATGCTGCATGTCTTTTTGAAATGGATACAAAGATAACCGGAAGCTTCCTCTAAATGTATACATAATTTTAAGTCAAACTCATCTTTAATTGTCAGGAATTTATATATTGGAGAAAATTCAATGCTTAATGTCCTAATTATGAAATAGAAGAATGGTCTATGTGGATAAAAGTTTTGGCGTTATGCACCAATTTTAATCTCAGGTGTACCTTCAATTTTCAGAGTCCAAAGAGAATGATTAACTTCACCAAAAATATTTAATAATGATCAAGTGGCTGCTCACAACCTGCTTTTACCTCTTTATAACCAGTTTATTTGCTCAAAATTACAGCATTAAGGCTTCCGTGTTGCTCAGCGTGGAAACCAACCAGTCTCCACCCATGATTAAATTGAAATGGGCAGCAGAACCGGATGCTACTTCTTATTCGGTTTTCAGAAAACTGAAAGGAGCCTCATCCTGGGGAGCTGTAAGAGCAACACTTCCAAAAGATTCAACCAGTTATACCGACTCCAGTGTTGAGATCAATAAAGCTTATGAGTATCGGGTTAAACAGAAGCAGTACGTCAATTCCTGGGTCTGGTTATGTTTATGCGTCAATTGCTTTACCCGCAATGGAATGGAATGGCACCGTCCTCTTGCTTATCGATAGCACCGTAAATAAACAATTGTCCGCGAAAATCAATATACTCAAAGATGATTTGTCAAATGAGGGCTGGTTTGTGTTGACCTATGTTCCTTCTGTCCGAGAATCCGTAACCGATATTCGCAGTAAAATTGCCAATTTCAGATCCATCCATCGAGATTTGCGCTCGGTGTTTATTCTTGGGCATGTAAAAGTTCCTTATTCCGGAAATTTTAATCCGGATTCACATCAAGATCATCTGGGGGCCTGGCCTGCAGATACCTATTATGCAGATGTTGACGGGATATGGTCTGACATTTCTGTCGATAACAATGCAGCTTCAAGACAGGCCAATAAAAATGTTCCCGGCGATGGAAAATTTGACCAAAGTATCATTCCTTCAGATGTGGAACTGGAAGTCGGCCGGGTTGACTTTTTTGATATGCCTGCATTGAATAAAAGTGAAATGGAGTTGTTGGGAAGGTATCTCGATAAAAATCACTTATGGAGAACCGGACAAATTCAGGCTGAACAAAGAGGAATCGTCCTGGATAATTTTAATTTTAGGGACGAAGGTTTTGGGCAAAGCGGGATGAAAAATTTTTCGAGCTTTTTTGGACCCGGAAATGTGTTCTATGGTAATTACCGGGATAGTCTGCTTAAAAAATCTTACCTCTGCTCCTTTGGTTCAGGAAGTGGAAACTATACAGGTGCTGCTGGAATTTCAAATACGGCTAACATGGCTAACGATAGTTTACAATCCATTTTTACTTTTCTATTTGGAAGTTATTTTGGAGATTGGGACAGTCCAAATAATTTTTTACGCGCAGCCCTTGCCAGTGGTACCATACTGACCAATGCGTGGTCGGGCAGACCCTTATGGACCCTGCACCATATGGCACTGGGAGAAACTATTGGTTATTCTACCCGTATAAGTACAAACAACAATTCGACTTATACCGCCGGTTACAGTGCCCGTGGAACTCATATGGCATTGATGGGGATCCCACTTTGCGCTTGCATCCCTGGAGTGGAACCGGTCAATTGCAATTGGTTGAATCCGGACCCCATATTGATTTGCGTTGGAATACCAATAACCTTGCAAACATGGGTTATACAGTTTATCGTCGTATTGAAGGCAACACTCAATTTGACGTGATTGCAAGAAACATAATGGATACTACTTTCAGAGATGCTTGTTTACTTCCGGGTTTCAGGTATGAGTATATGGTCAGGGGAACTAAAATGGAAACTTCCGCAAGTGGAAATTATTACAATCTTTCAAGCGGGATAAGAGACACCATCAGCAAAATCTTAAACATCACGCCGACAGCGGATTTCAGCTTTTCGAAGGACTATGAATTTTTGCATCTGAAATCCGAATCAAAAAATACAAATCAGGTAAAATGGATCATTGGAACAGATACATTGACCGGAAACGAACTCGATGTGGTGCTGGATTGTAAATCCAGCAACGTTTTGGTTTGCCTCATTGCAGAAGGAGCATGCGACTTCGATCAAATTTGCAAAACCATCAATTACGATTGCAGCATACCCCAGGTTTCAAAAGTGATCATCGACAGCATTCGTTGCAATGGATTAAAAGGAGGAATTGAAATTGCAGACCTCACCTGGAGCGGATCCTTTCCGTTTTAAATGGAACACTGGTGATACTACACTAAAATTAAACAACATCAGCGCAGGTAATTATATGCTCACCATCACTTCTTCGAGAAATACAGAATCCATTTACACATTTAATTTAACCGAACCTGCAATCCTGCAGGCTAATTACAACATAAAACATGCAAGTCCGGGTAATAATGATGGAGCTGTTGAAAATCTCGACATTACAGGAGGAACACCACCTTATCAATACCAGATCTCTGGTGGTCGTCTGGATTCACTGGCCGCAGGCAACTACATTATAGGTATCCAGGATCATAACGGTTGCACACTTCAAGTCAATATAAAAATAGAAGTAAGAACAGCAGTTGACAATATCCTTGATGGAACCCGATATTTCATTTATCCGTCCCCTGCAAGAGAATTGATCAGTTTACATGTAGATGGTCCAGGTAGATTAAGCAAATTAGAATTGCTGGATGCACAGGGCAGATACATCCGGAACCTGAATCCTGAAATCACAGAAATTGATTGCAGCAACTGGCCACCGGGATATTATGGTTTGCAATTGTGGTCTAAATCCGGGAAAAATTTAGTGTTAAGGTTTGAAAAACTCTAAACCCCAACACAAAATTTATTTCTCTGCAGGTTCTGGTCCGGTTTGATTTTAAATCATACTTTTATCGGAATGGATAACTGCATCCAAATAATTCTTTTTGTTCCTTCTTGTTCTGGTGTCTTCGTGACAGAAAATAGGCAACCTAATCTCTAAGCATTGAAATGCATTTTCAATATGTCGAAATGTCGAAAAACCTGTGCCATTTATTTCCCGCAGAAAACGCAGATGACGCAGATCTTTTATTTAGTTTTTTATCAAAATCCCGATAAAATAGCATAATACGTCAGAAAAAAAATAGGTAGCTTTAATTTATCGGGACATAAACTCATTGCTGTTTACCCTATCAAAATTTCTTTGTGTCCCTTCGGGTCTTTGTGCTTTTGTGGCAAAAATCTAACAACGAAAACTCTAAGCTTAGAAAAGCATTTTCTATATTTCAAAAAGTCGAAAGGTCGAAATCCCGATAAAATAGCATAATACTTCAGAAAAGAAATAGTTAGCCTTATTTTATCGGGACAAAAGGTCCAAAAGTCGAAACTTCGAAACTTCGTCCTGACAAAATCGCATTTGTATTGTTAAAAAACTAATATGGGTTAAAAATATATTTTAAACTACTTCAAGTGGTTATCATAAAAACTCAATTTGGTTCTACCTTTATCTTCTAAAATCGATTTTACCATGAGAATGAACCATTCACTGAGAAGCCTGTTTTCAGGTTTATTAATTTATTTAACACCTGCTTTTTTTTGTGCACAGGCAACACAAGTTAAAGATATACATCCTGGTGGAAGTTCTTCCAATTCAAATCCTGCTTCCCTGGTCTGCTTTGAGGACTTGCTTTATTTTGAAGCCACAGACGGAAGCTTAGGCAGAGAGCTCTATCAAAGTGACGGAAGCAATGCAGGAACTATTTTATTAAAAGACATTCGTCCGGGAGCCGGCAGCAGCATTCCTTCCTTTTTTGCGGTTTATGGATCCAAATTATATTTCCAGGCCAATGATGGAAGCAATGGCGCTGAATTATGGGAAACCGATGGCACCCTAGCCGGTACAGTGATGTTTAAAGACATCAAACCCGGTGGAGGAAGTTCGGATCCGAGTTTTATGACGGTAGTAAATGGTCTGCTGCTTTTTTCAGCGGATGAAAATGCCACGGGAAGGGAATTGTATAAAAGCGACGGAACCCCGGGAGGTACCGTTTTGGTTAAAGACATCAATCCAGGCGCCTCCAATTCTGCACCTGATGAATTTGTCAGAGTTGGGAATAAATTATTTTTTGAAGCCACAGATGGAACTAACGGTCGTGAGTTATGGGTCAGCGATGGTACAGCTGCCGGTACGTTTATGGTGAAAAATATAAGTGCAGGGGGTTCTTCCTCAAATCTTACAGAAATGACCGCAGTCGGGGACATTTTATTTTTTGTAGTCAACGATGGCATAAATGGTCTGGAGGTATGGAAGAGTGATGGCACAGATGCAGGAACTACTTTGCTGAAAAATATACATCCCGGAGGAAGTTCAAATCCGGAAGAACTTACTGCTTCTGGCGGAATGTTGTTTTTTGCAGCAGACGATAACGTTAATGGAAAAGAACTTTGGAAAAGTGATGGTACGGAAGCCGGTACAGTGATGGTTAAAGACATACGTGCAGGTGCAGCCAACAGCAATCCTCAGTACCTCGTCGATCTGAATGGCGTGGTGATGTTTACTGCTCATGATGGCGTCGTAGGTTTTGAGTTGTGGAAAAGTGACGGAACCAATGGAGGAACGGTACTGGTAAAGGATATTCGTGCCGGAGGTGCAGGATCAACTTCTCAAATTAAGGACACCTATAAAGCAGGCCCTAAAATTTATTTTGAAGCCAACGAAACCAGTTTCGGACAAGAACCCTGGAAAAGCGATGGCACGGGAGCAGGAACTGTAAATATTGCCAATATCAATCCGCCACCCGGAGGCAATGGTTCTGATCCGGATTTCTTTACCTTGTGTGGGCCCTATATTTACTTTGCTGCCAGAGATGGAGTTACGGGGACAGAATTATGGAAAACGATGGCAGATGGCGATGTTACACCCCCCGAAATCAATACATGCCCCGTAATGATTACCGATAATTCTTCTTGTATGCAGGTTGGTACACTCGATCCTCCTTATTCTACGGTACAAGCAAGCTCAGATTATGCCACTTTTTCGAATGCCACAAACCAGGGAGATGCCGACGATAATGTGGGAATAACGACTGTTAGTTATCAGGATGCTTCAACAGGAACCTGTCCGATCGTGATCACGAGAACCTGGATCGTTGGAGATGCTGCCGGAAATACGGCTTCTTGTGTTCAAACGATAAATATGGATGATATCAATGAACCAATGATCACATCAGATGCAGAATTGGATCCTTGTTACGCTACAACAGCTGAGGCTATTTCGGCAGCGGTCGCAGCCACAACTGCAATAGACGATTGTACTGCGGAAGTGGATCTCACCAAACAGTCAGATATTCAGGGGACTTGCGATGCGCTGATAACCGTATATGTATTTGATGCTTGTGGCAACTCTGCAAGTGCAAGTTATTCAACCAGCATCGACAATACAGATCCAACCATTGACTGTCCTTCTACACAGACTCAATTTTTAGATTCCAATTGCGAAACTTTGTTACAGGATTATACGGGACTAGCTGATATCGACGATAATTGTCAAGCATTGGTTACCGTTTCTCAGACACCCGCACCTAATACTTTGTACGATGCCGAAACTACTGTGAATGTGGTCCTCGTTGCAACAGATGGCTGTGGTAACACAGCGGAATGCAACTTTGATGTGATCATAAACGACAATACGGCTCCCCTGCCAGATTGTGAATCCGACCAAACGATTGTTCTGAATAGCGTGTGTCAGCTGATGGTTCCGGATCTCACGGATGACGCAACGGCTTCCGATAATTGTTCGTCTTTATTTTCCTGGAGCCAATTTCCTTATGCAGGAACTTTAATGGCCTCTGGAGAAGGTACTACCCACACCATAACGGTGACCGTTGACGATGGTAATGGAAATACGAACACTTGTTCGGTTGTTTTGACCGGAGATGATACTACTCCACCCATACCTGATTGTGAAAATGATCAGACCGTATTGTTGAATGTGAATTGCGAGGCAAATGTTCCGAATCTTCGAAATGGTGCAACGGCTACCGATAATTGTTCGACCACATTTACATGGACCCAGAGCCCTGCCCAAAATACCAAACTAAGTCTGGCAGAAGGCGCCATGTATACCGCAACGGTCACTGCCAACGATGGCAATGGAAATACCGCAAGTTGCACCGTTGTGCTTACGGCGGATGACCGGCAGGATCCCGTTCCAACCTGTGAACCCGATCAAATTGTTGGCCTTTATACAACTTGTGATTTGACGGTACCAGATCTCACCGACATGGCCACCGCAACTGACAATTGTGCCATGAATTTCAGCTGGTCGCAAAATCCAATAGCCGGAAGCCAACTGGCATCAGGGGAAGGAATGACCCATACAGTTACGGTTACCGTCGATGACGGAAATGGAAATACAAACCCGTGTACGGTTGTGCTGACCGGAGATGATTTGGACGGACCAACCCTATATTGTCCAGGTAATCAGACCATCAGTTTAGACAATACATGCAGCTTTATCATGCCTGATTTTATTTCAGCATCATCGGCATATGATAATTGTTCTAATAGCTTTACATGGGCTCAGTCTCCACCGGCTACCACACTGATTTTATCTGGGGAAGCTATGATGCATTTTGTCACAGTTACCGCAGACGATGGAAATGGAAATTCCGATTTTTGTGTCATTAAAATTACAGCGGATGACATTATTCCACCTGATCCCGTTTGTGAAAATAATCAAACACGGAACTTAAATGTAAACTGCAAATTGGTAGTTCCCGACTTAACCGATGGAGCATCGGCAACGGATAACTGTTCCGCTAATTTTAGCTGGTCGCAAAATCCTGCTTTCGATGCGCGCTTAAATTCCGGAGAAGGAATGACGCATACAGTCACCGTAACGGTAGATGACGGTAATGGGAACACGAACACTTGTACGGTGGTCCTCACCGGCGATGACAAAAGAGACCCTGAACCAATTTGTGAACCGGATCAAATTATTATGCTGGATCAGTTTTGTCAGCTAACGGTTCCGGATCTTACAGATGGGGCCACGGCAAGCGATAACTGTTCTTCGAGTTTTACCTGGGGACAAAGCTTACCACCCGGAACGATGATTGCTTCAGGGGAGGGAATGACCCATACCATCACGGTTACCGTTGATGACGGCAACGGCAACAGTACCACTTGTTCTGTCATTTTGACCGGAGACGACACCACACCACCCGATCCGATTTGTGTCAATGGAGGTGTTATTTCCCTTGACGCAGAATGTGAAATTTTAGTGCCTGATGCAGTCACAGGAGCTTATGCTTATGACAATTGTTCTCAATCTTTTTCCTGGTCTCAAAGCCCTCTGGCGGGTACCGAATTAGCATCGGGAGAAGGAATGTCACACACCATCACAGTAACCGCCGATGATGGCAATGGAAATACGAACACCTGTTCGGTAGTAATTTCCGGCGACGATGTAACTCCTCCTGTGCCGGATTGCGAAAACAATCAAACCGTTGCACTCAATGCGAATTGTGAATTGATGGTTCCAAATAAGTTGAACAATGCAACGGCGACCGATAATTGCTCGATGAATTTTACCTGGGCGCAGAATCCAACCATAGGCAGCAAATTAGCATCTGGCGAGGGGATGACCCATACGGTCACCGTCACCGTCGACGATGGCAACGGCAATTCAGCAAGCTGTACTGTTATTCTTACAGGTGATGACAGGAGGGATCCTTTACCTATTTGCGTAAATGATCAGACGATCATACTTGATGAAGATTGTGAATTGCTCGTTCCTGATTTGTTAGATGGAGCGATCGCATCTGACAATTGCTCCACATCCTTCAGCTGGACTCAGGATCCTGCAGAGGATTCTGAATTGGCTTCCGGTGAAGGAATGACCCATACCGTTACGGTGACGGCAGATGATGGAAATGGAAATACCGGAACTTGCGTGGTTATTTTAACCGGCGATGATCAGGAAGATCCTTTGCCAGACTGTGAGGAAAATCAAGTCATCACTTTAAATGAAAATTGTGAACTCGTAGTTCCGGATTTAACGGATGATGCATCGGCTACAGATAATTGCGCCAGCATGTTCAGTTGGAGTCAAAGCATAGCTGTCAACACAGCACTGGCATCCGGAGAGGGCGTGACGCATACAGTGACAGTAACTGTGGATGATGGAAATGGAAACAGCAACACCTGCGAGATAATACTCACGGGGGATGATAGAACCAATCCTGAACCTGATTGTGAGCCATTGTATAATGTTAGCCTGGATGAGAATTGTGAGCTTTATGTGCTGGATGCTACTTATGATGCCAGTGCGACGGATAATTGTGCAACGAGTTTCTCCTGGTCACAATCCATTTCACCGGGTACCTTATTAGCGTCCGGTGAAGGAATGATGCATACCTTAACACTCACCGTCGATGATGGAAATGGGAATAGCGCAACGTGTTTAACGGTATTGATTGGAGATGACAAGTTGCCTCCATTCATCAATTGCGAATCCAGCCAAACCATCGAACTGGACGAGGATTGCCAATTACTTGTACCAGATTTGACAGATGAAGCAAGTGCAACTGATAATTGTTCAATGAGTTTTACCTGGGAGCAAAGTACCATGGCTGGTGCTTTAATACCCTCTGGTGAAGGCATGGAACACTATTTTACGGTCACAGTACATGACGGAAATGGTAACAGCTCGATCTGTTTTTTAACGCTCACAGGCAACGATGCTGAAATACCAACATTGGTTTGTGAAGACCCTCAGATTGTTTCGCTGAATCATAAATGTGAACTTCTTGTACCGGATCTCACGGATGGAGCCCTAGTCGAAGACAATTGTGCAACGGACTTTATCTGGACTCAGAGTCCTGCAGCGGGTACATTTTTATACTCCGGAAATGGGATGACGCACACGATAACCGTTACCGTTGATGACGGAAACGGAAACAGTACAAGCTGTACAACAGTTCTTACCGGAGACGACAATACACCTCCTTCCATTGAATGCCCTATAAAAACCACACGCGGAACGACAGAAGGATTATGCAAATATGTCATTCAGGAAGATGAGTTTGATGCCGCAGCGAGTGACAATTGTAGTTTGGTAAGTCTTGAATATGAATTGAGTGGTGTGACGATAGGAAGCGGAATGAATACCGTTTCAGGATCTATGTTAAATAAAGGAACGACCACCATCAAATGGAAGGCCAGCGATGCTGCAGGAAACATGAGTATGTGCAGTTTTACGGTAGAAGTGAAAGATACAGAACCACCATCCATCACTTGTCCGCCAAATATTAATGTCATCACGGCTCCGGGTCAGTGTTCAGTTCCGTCCGGCTCAGTTCCATTGGGCACACCGGTGGTTTCTGATAACTGTGCGATCAAATATCCTTTAACCAACAATTCTCCGGGAACTTATCCGTTGGGTGTCACCAATGTAAAGTGGATCGTAACAGATTCCAGTGGCAATACCAAAAGTTGTATCCAGAAAGTTACGGTGACTCCATACAACTGCGGTAAACCAACGAGCGTTAGTCATTTTGATGTCACCTACAATTCTGCGAAAGTATCCTGGGCTGCGGGACTATGCGCTACTGGTTATGAGTTAAGGATCAGAAAGCAACTTTCTCCCGGAGTATGGGGCCCTTATTCTTCCTGGGCAGTGGCATCGGGCCCTGGAAACCTCCATATGTTTATGGATCTTGATGAAAGTACGTATTATCATTATCAGGTCCGCGCTAAATGCGGGAATGCGAATTCTACTTCAGTAAATGGATTTTTCACGACTCTGGCTTCCGGATTTTTGAAAAAGTCGATTAAAGATGAAATTCAAAAAAATAAAGAATACGAACAGTTGTTAGTATTTTCTAATTTGAGTGAAAAATATATTCCATCGATTGATATTCATCCAAATCCTGGGCGGGATTTTGTGATCATCACTTTGAATAACTGGGATCCCGGAATCCATAAATTGATTAGTATTGTCGATATTTTCGGAAGAGTGGTTTACAACGTAATTATCGAACAAGAAGTTACAGAATTGGAACTGGATCTACAACAACTGGAACTCAGTACAGGACTTTATTTGGTGAAGATCTCGGGAGTAGCACAAAGTTGTAGGGCCACAATGTATATTGAGCGTTAAAAAAAGGAAAAGAATTCCAGGAGTTTATTAAAAGTAGCCGACATAAAATTTAGGAGTCGCACAAATGCGTGCTCCTTTTTTTATTTAGAGCAGTTTGTAAATATTATTTATTTCTTACATCTATTTTCTTTAGAAATCCTGTTTTGAGAGCAATTATAAGGTTAATGCTGGGACTGATTTGCATGGATGGTTCGAAATAAATAAAAACAGGTCAGGTTTGGCTGAATTTCGAAATTCTAATCGATTATTAAATTGTTCTAATTTAAATTGCCTTTCGGGAAATCCAAAGCTCCGTCTCCTAAATCGCAGCTTCAATAATTTTAATTTTTATCTTTTTGAGAGTTAATCATTTAACAATTAAGTAATTTTTACATAATTGCACCAGGAGGTAAACAATAGGGAATAATATTGGGACAGGATCCAAAGGAATGCTGCCAAATTTTATTTTTTTGGTTAATGTTTTGCGAATACTAAAATTTTTGTTATAACTTCACCTGCGTTTTTACATCAAGATCAAGCCTTTAAGCGAAATCGCATATGTAAAAATTGTTTAATTTTAACAATAACCATGATTTACAACTTACCAACCCCGGGTATTCGTATTCATCAATACGAAACCAGTTTCATTTTTTTTACGAGGTTTATTTTAAAAATAGTTTGGCCTGTTGTCATCGGGCTGCGAGGCTTTATTTTATTTTTTCACCTGAATTATAATTAAAAATTACTATTACCTTAAATATGATCGCCATGAAATCTTTCATCAATTTTAGAATTAGGGTGCACGCAATTGAAATTACAAGTCGCATCCTTGTTCTCTTTTTTTTCAATTTGTGGGTGACGCAAATTTGGTGTTCAAATTTGATTGATCCTGTGCACAACCTGACACAGTTGACAGATCATCCAACAATTATGGCAGCCATCGCAGCAGCAAACCCAGGCGATGTGATTGAATGCGACCCGGGCACCTATCCGGAAAAAGTGATCATCGATAAATCACTTACGCTGCAAGGCACCAACGAGGCCAGTTGTATTCTCGATGGCACCGGCCTGGGAACGGGATCCGGAATTGTGATCAACAATGGGGTTACAAACGTCACTATAAAAAAACTTACCATTCAGGACTATGCAGGAACAGCTCCCAACTCTTACGCTGGTATCTATGCAACTGGAGGTAATAACAACCTCACCGTGATGAATTGTACCATCAAGGACAATATCGGAGGTTGCGGCTTTTATGCCAATGGACCTGTAAATACGGTAAATCTTCAATACCTAACTGTATCCGGCCATTCGAATGCATTCGGTGCTGCTAGAGGAATTGTTATTTGGAATGGATTGAAGGAAAACATTACCATTCAGAATTGCACGGTATTTAATAATAATTGTTGTGGAATTGAGCTACAGGATGGTACTTGTTCTGCTGTTAACATGAGCAATAATAATGTTTATGATAATGGGGATAGTGGAATGAGTGCAGTGGGTCTTACGGGTATCACTGGAGCGAATACCATATCAAATAATACACTTAATAATAATGGTCGTTTTGGTATCGAAATCAAAAATCCTGACGGAAATGGAAGCAATACCACGGTAAGTGGCAATACGGTAAGTATAACAGGCAGTTTTGCGGTTTTGCGTCCTTTGGAAAAAAGGGACCTTGCTGGGATCGCAGCTTTCCGAAGGGGGGTACTTGCCGGAAACGTGGATGTGCCAACCGGGGTAAGTATTACGGGCAATACCGTCAGTGGATACATTCAGGATAATGCCACCAGTAATAGTGAAGGTTTTGGAATCGTGGTGGAGGGAACCAATCATACAGTTACCGGAAATACAGTCAATAACAACGATGTAGGGATTCAACAGCAGGCAGGTCATACACCTTATCCGGGAGACGGGGATCAATCAGATCTTGCGGACATGTATTTTGGACGAGGCAATTCACCGGCAACATGTGGCAATACCATCAGTGGCAATACATTCAGTGGAAACGGGACCAATACAAGAAACAATGGTTCTGTGGGAGGGGCAGGCTTTGTGAAAAATACCAATTCCGGAGAAACATTTTGCAGCATTCAGGCTGCTATCAACGATGCACAAACATTGAACGGGCATGAATTGATCGTTTATGGCGGAGTCTACACTGAAAATGTCAATGTATCGAAATCCTTAACTCTAAAAGGAGCTAACAACGGTACGAACGGTTGTTCGGGAAGCCGGGTTACGGAGAGCCGCATCGATGGCCTGGCTGGAACAGCGGTTACGATCTCAGCGAATGGAGTGACCTTGGATGGATTTGAATTGAATGGACTAATTGGAATCAGTTCTACAGGATTTAACGATATAGAAATTATCAATAATAAAATTTATGTGCAGGCAGCAGGTGTGCAGCTTACCAACCTCACCACCAGTGCTGGAAATACGTGCAAGATTGAAAAGAACTGCATTGATTTAGTCAGCCAGGTGTTTGGAGGAACCAACACTTCTGCCGGGATTTATGTGAGTGGTGCAAATGGTACCGAAAAAGTTACGATCAATGACAATACGGTTACAGATGGATTCTATGGTTACGTTATGCATTCCATAACGACCAATCCGAAATCTATTATTTCAAATGGAACCGTCACGGGTTGCATGCAGGGTATTGCGCTTGTCAATACTGTTGGCGGCCCTTTGGCGATGGTCGACATTGAAATTGTTTCGATGAATCTTATGGGATTCTCCGGAAATTATCCAACTCTGCCAGCACAAAACTTTCATGCAGGAATTTATACGTTTACGACAGCCACCACAGTTCCGGCAAATGGTATTCAAGCGCTCATTCAAAATTGTACGATCAGTGGAACAGGGTCCCTGAGTCCATCTGGTGCAGGAATTTATTTGGGAGATTTCAGTACAGGTGGTGTTGCAG
This sequence comes from Saprospiraceae bacterium, assembly GCA_016716185.1. Classification (NCBI taxonomy): domain Bacteria; kingdom Pseudomonadati; phylum Bacteroidota; class Saprospiria; order Saprospirales; family Saprospiraceae; species Saprospiraceae bacterium. The sequence goes on from JADJWV010000002.1 coordinate 205,731, forward strand.
TACAAAATCTTACCATTGATGAGAATACGATTTCAAACAATTTAAATCGAGGAATTGATGCGCGAGGATATGTGCTTGCCACAATTACTCAAAACACAATGACGGGCAATGGTTCAGCACCGTGGGGCACCGGTGGAAATGATGGCTTCACGATCTTAGCACAAAAAGGAGCTGTAGTCTCTGCCAACAACAATTTTATAACACATCCGGCTGCAAGTACCCATCCCGTAACGGCTTTTTTTACTGGAAACGCGCCTCTAAATACCATAACGGCCAACGACAATAGTGTATTGATGAATGGCAATCCCAATGCGTTAGGAGCCAATTCGATTGCCGGAACAGGTAGTATTTCTGCAGAGTGCAATTGGTGGGGAGTTACGGGTTCATCGGTTCCTCCTCTGATGTCTGGTACTGTAGATTATGAATTGTTTTTAACCTCTGGAGTGGATGATGCCCCCGGTACGCCGGGATTTCAGCCGGAACCTAATTCTTGTAATGGTTGTGTGAATGGAAATTCTGTTCATAACATGAACAGTGGGGAGTTTTTCTGTTCAATCCAGGAAGCCATCGATGACGCGCAAACTTTGAATGGACATACCCTGAACGTTGCATCGGGAACCTACATCGAAAATGTAATTGTGAATAAAGAAGTTTCCATCATTGGGCCCAATAATGCGATAGACCCATGTTCCGGCATGCGAGTCCCTGAGGCCATAGTTGTTCCTGCGACAGCAGCTATTTCCAGTGGTGAAATTTTTCACATAGCGGCTTCAAATGTTACAATTTCTGGAATCACTATCGATGGTGACAATACAGCTCTTACAAGTGGGTTCTCAAGCACCAACGGGGCTGATATCGATGCAGCGGAAGGAATTACGGTGTATGAAACGGGTGTCAATAATTTAACGGTAAGCCATAATATTTTTAAAAACCTTTCTTATTTTGGTGTTACTCTTTACGATTATCCGGCTGCTGTTCCTTCTTCAGGGCATACCATTTCAAATAATAAATTCCAGGATTTTGGTACGTATGATGCTACCTCGGGTATTGATTATTGGGGCGGTGGTGTTTTGATATATAACAATCAATATGCCTGGGTGAAAAATAATTGTATGACCAATTTAAGAATTGGAGTGCAAACTGGTAATTTTCATTTAGCAAATCCAGGATCCAATTCCTATCAAAGAATTGAAAATAATACCATGGTGGTCCGTAGAAGAGGAATTTTCCATAACCTACATTACAATACTGCAAGTCCTCTGACGCTTTCTAACAATAACATCTCTGGAATTGAGCATGCCAGTGAGAGTTTTTGGGATGGAATCCTTTTGTCCTCACTTTCTGTTAATTCCACTTCCTCCTCTAATACCATAAATGGAACGGGAATTACCAAACCATCCGAAGGCTATGAAGTTTGGAACGTAAAAAGTTTAACACCCGCTCTTATTGATGGTGGTTCTGTTACGGGCGTAGATCGCGGAGTATTTATTAACAATTACGATGGTTACAATAGCGATGCAGGAGATGGTGCACATGCCAGTCTTTCCAACATCAGCATATCGCCAAAGGCATCTGGTATTGGAATACGTTTATTCGATAACCCGCTGGCAACTTCCAACTCCAACGTGCACGCAACCCTTGGTGCCAATATAAGCATTTCGGGAGGTACAGATGGTCTGGTGATCGAAAATGAAACGGCTATGGTAGCTTCGCCATTAGGTAACCTTTCATTTACAGGCCAAACAGGACAATATATTAAGCTCATCAGCAACTCCAACAACCTCGACGCCACCAGTGCCAGTTTTGATGGTGTCACAGGTGTTTCAGGAACCCATGCTCAACTCTTTACAATAGAAGATAAAATCACGCATGGTATCGATGAAAAACCTTTGGGTTTTGTTACCATCAAAAGCAATCATGCATTTGTTACAGATGTTGCTCCTTCAACGGGTACCAATAATGATTATACAAGAATTCGCAATGCAGTTGAACTTGCAGGTAACAACTGGACTATCAATTTAAAAGGAACTTTTGATTGGACGGAAACCAACGCAGCGACATCGTGGTCTTTGGGTAATGATGGTATCGTTTCGCCGGCTGATGATTATTCTATTTTAATTCCCGCCAATAGAAACGGGGTCACATTTACTGCTCCCGAAGGATTGGGAACTGCAAGCATAACAGGTCCGGGCGATTTGGCGTCAGTGAATCTCGAAGGGGTACTTGTTTTTGATGGCGGCGATAATCAATCCTGGACGATATCCAATATTGAATTTAAAGAATTTGACCTTTCCATTGGAATGTTTTTCGGAGCCGGAGGCTCAGATGCATTTAACAATACAACCATAACGAACAACAGATTTGATATAGCGACAGATTTGAATGCTGTTGACGCACCAGCGGATGTGAACCAGAATATCGGAATACATTACGCATTTGGAACCAATCAAACGATTTCCAACAATATATTTAATGTTCCCGGAGATGGAGTAAGTAACGGTGCGAATTATTCAAGTACCGTTTGTATGCAATCCAATACCAGTGGGGGAAATGTGTATGATGGCCTTCTCATATCGGGTAACACAATCAATATACTGAATGCGCAATCGGCAAATCCTCAAGTTGTTTTGGGAATTTGGGAAAATGGCCACGCTCATACAAGCAATATTACCGTAAGTAATAATCAGTTTTTAAATCTTGCAGGTGGCAATAATCCAGCACTCAATTTACAAAGAGGATTTCGGGTAACTTCACATTCGGACGCAGGAACCAATGTTGTTTATTCCGGCAATACCGTTAAGGGTGCAAACATTGGTTTCCAATGGATATCCGGAAGCAACTTCAGCGCACAACAAGCTGTGCAATTAACAGGAAATATTTTGAATGGAAATGATCTGGGTGTGTTGTTGCAATCAAATGGAAAAGCATTGTTTACCAACAATGATTTCGATGATGCTACAGACAACACGAAAGATATCCAGATTCAGGCTGGAAGTATGATGACAACCGGTGGTAGCAATCAATATGCCGGTGAAACATACTACATTGAAAATTTAAGCTCTTCAGGTGTAAACATCAGTGGCGAAACATTTGATCAGGCAAACTTATTCAGACAGACGGATAGAATTTATGGAGCGCTCGATGATGCAGCATCAGGTCTGATTAGATTTGATGGAAACAATTTGTATGTTTCAACTCCGGGAACTGGTAGTTCTGATGAATCTATCTCAAGGGCAATGTCTGCAGCCAGCATGTCAGGCGATAACATTCATATTGAATCGGGTTCTTATTCAGAACCCATTGATGCTTCTTCAAAAGATGTGACGGTTACACCAGGATCCAGCCCCGGATGTGTTACGGTTACCGGTTTAACGCTCGGAGGAGGAGACGAACTCGAAATGGAGATCAATGGAACTACTGTTTGTACGGACTATGATCAAATAGTTGTGAATGGCACTGTTGCGTTGGGCGGAGCAAATTTGGATTTATCATTGGGCTATACCCCCTTGCCAGGTGATCAATTTGTAGTGATCAGCAATGATGGGGCAGACCCCGTAAGCGGCACTTTTGCTCAGGGAAATATGGTTTCGACAGGAGGATTTGATTTTAAGATTAATTATTCAGGTGGCGATGGAAACGATGTCGTGTTGAGTGTTTGTTTACCCGTTCAAAACGTAAATACAGGAGAATATTTCTGCACCATACAAGCAGCTATTGATGATCCCCAAACCCTGGATGGTCATGTAATTATTGTTGCAGCAGGAAATTATACAGAGGCGATCAATATAAATAAAGCCCTTACGATAAACGGACCCAATGTCGGCGTAGCGGGGACCGGGATGCGGGTCGCGGAATCAGTTTTACTGAACTGTTCTATTGACATTAATAACGGAGGCACAACAGTACTTGACGGATTACACATACTCAGAACCGACGCAGTTTCTGGCGACCAGATCATTTTGGATGGAAACGGCGTCAATACGGTTCAAAACTGTTTAATAGAAAGAAATGGTTCGGCTGCAGGAACATTTATTCGGGCTATTACAACGTCTGCAGGTGGGGGTACAAAAAATATACTAAATAATAAAATCACCGGGGATCCTTCCGGAGGCCTTTTTGGTTCTCATAAATCCTGGAACAATGCATTATATATCAATGCAGGATCAGCTCTTGTGAATATTACAGGTAATACCATCATGAATTGTAGAACTTCACTCAATGTGGACGATTACAATTCTAATTTAAGTATATCGGGCAACACTTTTAACAACAACGGTACGCATATTTCTTTGGGAGGGGTGGTCCCGACTTCAGGTTCCCACACATTAGGGGCTAATGATTTTATAAATAATGCCGCTTCAACCATGGTTAATTTGAGCAATGTTGCGGAATCATTTCGATTTAACATCACATCTTCTTCGTTGAACGGTACTGCATTTTCAGCTTTGACCGATGCCCAATTGTTTGAAATGGAAGCGCGGATGGCACATAAAGAAGTAACGGCATCTAAAAAAGGGAAAGTCATTTATAAAGCCAGTCAACAATACGTGAATAATTTTACGGTACCTGTAGTTAAAATTGATAAAATCCAGAATTCAATAAAGTATGCTGATGCTTCTGATGTGATCAATCTTGAGGATGGTACTTACACGGAGAAACTGGTAATTGATAAATCAAATATCACCTTGAAAGGTGTTACAAATAGTAAGGCAATATACATTCTTGATGGAACAGGCCTGGGAATAGCATCTGGAATTTTACTTAACAGTAATGTTACGAATGTTTCCATTAAAGATCTAACCGTTCAAAATTTTAGCGGGGCCGGAGGAAATTCTCATGCAGGCATTTATGCAACCGCCAATAATAACAATCTTACCATAGACAATGTGTTCATTAAAGACAATACAAACGCCTCTGGAATATACGCAAACGGGCCTATTGACAATGTTTCTATTACCAACTCCATGGTCTCCAATCATGTGACCGGAGCGCGTGGTATTGTGATATGGAACGGATTGAAAACTAATATTACGATTACAAACAATATGGTCACCAACAACAGTTGTTGTGGAATAGAACTCCAGGATGGTGATGCCTCTGCTGTAAATATTTCTGACAATACCATAGATATAGGAGTGGGAGATAATGCTATTGGCGTAGTTGGATTAACGAATACCACAGGAGCTAATACCATTAATGACAATACAATTACAGGTGGTGGTCGATTTGGTATTGAAATAAAAAATCCTGCTGCAGGAGTGACTGTTAACAATAACAGTGTAACCTTATTGAGTCAAAATACAGACCAAAGAGACCGGGCTGGTATCGCGATCTTGCGACGGGGAGTTTTAGGCTCAAATGTTGATATTCCTAATGGAGTCACGATAACAAACAACACGGTCGACGGATATCAACAAAGTTCCGCGAGTGAAGGTTTTGGAATTGTTGTAGAGGGAATTAACCATGTGGTTACCGGAAATACAGTTCAAAATTGTGAGGTGGGCATTTTACAGCAGCAAAACCCTTCCAATTATCCTGGTGATGCAGATCAAAGCAATTTACCAGACCAATATTTCGGTAGAGGCAATTCTCCTCACACTTGTGGCAATACGATTAGTAGCAACACCTTCAGCGGCAATGGTACGAACGAACGAAATATTGGGGTCGGATTTGCGGTTGTAACAAATGTTAATAATGGTAAAAAGTTTTGCAGCATCCAGTCTGCTATTGACGATAGCCAAACGATGGCAGGACATGTGCTTTCAGCAAGTGATGGTTTATACAAAGAAAACGTGGTCGTAAACAAAGCAATCACTATTAACGGATCAGGAAATGGAAATGATCCCATGTTAAACACCGTACTGAAACCGATGACATCGTGTTCAGGCACGGGAATCACGGTTTCTACCTCCAATGTAACCTTGAATAATATGCATCTCACCGACTATCAGGACGCAGTAGCATTGGGAGGGGTTACTGATCCGACGTTGACCAATATGGCTCTTGTAGATTACTGCAGATATGGAATTAGATTGGATGGATCCAACACCTCTGTTGATGTCACAGGTTCCGATATTCTTCGGACTTCTAATCTGGCTGGTACTGTTGGGATAAGGGCTGGTACTGCAAACGCAGTCAATGGCATGGTCATTGACGATTGCACGATTAACGGCAATGTCATGGGGATGGCTATCTTTCAATCTTCCACACCGGTGGCATTTGATAATATAAACATCAAAAACAGCACCATAAGTAATAACTCTCAGAAGGGAATGTACTTTGAAAAGCTTAGCAACGCCACATTAGAAAATCTGACCATGGACAATAATGGAAATGACCCATTAAATAACGTGAACAATGGAATTGATATAAATCTTAAATATGGAAGCTATTCCAATATCACTATCAAAGATTGTGATATCACTAATTCAGGAGCAACGGGTATAGCGACCGATCCACAAAACCCTTGCGCTCTAGCAATTAAAGCTAGAGATGATGCCCCATTCTACAATACTATTCCTGCAAGTCTTAATAATGTTATCATTAAAAATAACAAAATTACCGGGCCTCAAAACGGAATTCGCATTGGCGAATTTGGAAAGATCAACACCACCCCAACCAATGTAACCATTGAAGGGAATGATCTGTCTTTTTCGTTTGCCCACAAGACGCTCATTAGTAGAATCGACAACGATGTTACGGTTAAGTGTAATTGGCACGGAACCACAGATCTGGCTACTGTTTTATCTACCTTTTCGAAATCGGGAACCGGTAACATTCTTTTATCTACAGTGCTCAATTCTGGGGTTGACGCAAGCATGAATGTCGGATTCCAACCAGCCGGTAGCTGTGTTTGTCCCAATGGAAACTTGGTAACCAACAACAACACTTCTCAAACTTATTGTACCATTCAGGCTGCTATCGATGATGCGCTGACTTTAGATGGGCATACATTAATTGTGGGTGCTGGGTTGTATATTGAAAATATTATTGTAGATAAACAGCTCAATATTTTAGGACCCAATTCAGCAATAAACCCCTGTACAAGTTTGCGTGTCTCTGAAGCTGTGGTGGTTCCATCTATTGCTGCTATTTCAAGCGGAGAAATATTCCATGTGGCCAAATCTAATGTAACGATTTCTGGTTTCACAATCGACGGTGATAACACAGCCATTACAAGTGGCTTTACCAGTACCAATGGTGCAGATATAGATGCTGCAGAAGGAATAACGGTTTACGAGACAGGAGTAAATAACCTGACAGCAACCCATAACATCATTAAAAATCTTTCTTATTTCGGGATAACCTTATATGATTATCCTGCAGGGGTGCCATCTACAGGACACACTATTGCATATAACCAGATAAAAGATTTGGGAACATACGATGCTACTTCCGGAATTGATTTTTGGGGTGGAGGCGTACTGTTATACAACAATCAATATGCAAATGTGAAGGAAAATTGTATGACTAACGTTCGTTTGGGTGTACAGACAGGTAATTTTTACAGCGCGAACCCAGGCTCTTCAACATTTCAAGTGATCGAAAATAATACAATTAGCGCACGCAGAAGAGGAATTTTCCACAATTTGTTTTATACGAATGGTTCTGCATACACCCTTTCTGGCAATACCATAACAGGTGTCGCGAATGTAAATGAAACAGGCGCCTGGGATGGTATTTTGTTATCTTCCTTATCAGGGGCCACTCATCTGGCTAGTTCCAACATCATCAATGGTTCTGCCATTACAGGGATACCTAAAACCGGAATTGGAGTGTGGAACGATCAAAACGCACCAACCATTTCTGGAGGTACAATCAGTAGCGTTGGGCTTGGAATCAATGTAAACAATTTTGAAGGGTACCCAACTTCTGGATCTAATGCAAACAACACTTTGGCAACAATTGATGGAGTGACCATAACTGGAGCTTCCATTGCCGGTATTAAAATTCAGGATCATCCGTCAAATAGCAATAATGCTACAGTTTTTGCAGAAGTGAAGGGAAATACGGAGATAAATGGAAGTCCAACAGGAATTCTGGTTTCAGGCTCTGATGCAACGGCTACCATTCAAAATAATTTGATGTCTATCCATGACAATGCGATTGGTATTGATGTTGATGCTGCAACCGCAACTATTCATCATAATGCAATATATGATAATGGAACGGGTATTCGCTTTACCAATGGAGGTACAGGAACAGTCCATACAAACAAATTTGAGAATGCGAATACAAACAGTACCGATTTGCAGTTGACAGCCACAGCAGGGAATGTATTGGCAAGTCCAGACAACTGGTTTGCAGGTTCACTTTGGGGTGTTGAAAACCTTGGCGGGACTACAGTAGATGCCACATTAAATTATTGGAATGCAGCAAACGGACCTTCAGGGGCTGGCTCGGGCTCAGGTGCAGCAATTTCAACTAATGTTGAATATTGCCAATTCCTGAACGGAGTTCCTTCTCCTTTTGGAGGAATGGGCGTAGCTACTTCACCCACAGTTACAATTGGTGAGACAGATATAAGTGGAGTTGCTCCAAATGATGACATCATTTGTAATGGGGCTTCTGCAACTTTAGATGCAACCACCACGGGTGCAACATCTTATTCGTGGTCAACAGGGGCAAATACTGCCAGTATTGTTGTATCGCCAGGGACAACCACAACGTATACCGTGACTGTTTCATTTCCCGATTGCGATGTCACAGCAACTAAAACAATTACAGTAAATCCACTTCCGGTTTGCAATATATCAGGAACAAATGGACCCGTTTGTCCTTCTTCTTCAAATGATTTCACCGGACCTGCCGGCATGAGCTATTCGTGGTCAGTTACAGGGAATGCAAGCATTCCAGGTTCATTGACTTCTCAAACGGTTACAGTCATAGCAGGTTCAACGAACAATGCCAGTTTTACCTTGAATCTGGAAATTACCGATGTAAACGGATGTAGCTCAAGTTGTTCAAAAACAGTTTCAGTACAGGATAATGTTGCACCCACTCCAACCTGCGAGATGGCACAGACCATTGCATTAAACAGCAGTTGTCAATTGGCTGTACCTGATTTAACAGACGGCGCGACAGCAACCGACAATTGTAGTATGGCATTCACGTGGAGTCAGAATCCAACAAGCGGTACATTACTTGCATCCGGAGAAGGCACAACACATACTGTAACGGTGACAGCAAATGATGGAAATGGAAACAGTGCTACATGTACGGTAGTATTGACTGGAAATGATAACACCAATCCGGTGCCGACCTGTGAAATGGCACAGACCATTGCATTAAACAGCAGTTGTCAATTGGCTGTCCCTGATTTAACAGACGGCGCTACAGCAACCGACAATTGCAGTATGACATTCACGTGGAGTCAGAATCCAACAAGTGGTACATTACTTGCATCCGGAGAAGGCACAACACATACTGTAACGGTGACAGCAAATGATGGAAATGGAAACAGTGCTACATGTACGGTTGTATTGACTGGAAATGATAACACCAATCCGGTTCCGACCTGCGAGATGGCACAGACCATTGCATTAAACAGCAGTTGTCAATTGGCTGTACCTGATTTAACAGACGGCGCGACAGCAACCGACAATTGTAGTATGGCATTCACGTGGAGTCAGAATCCAACAAGTGGTACATTACTTGCATCCGGAGAAGGCACAACACATACTGTAACGGTGACCGCAAATGATGGAAATGGAAACAGTGCAACATGTACAGTAGTATTGACTGGAAATGACAATACGAATCCGGTTCCGACCTGCGAGATGGCACAGACCATTGCATTAAACAGCAGTTGTCAATTGGCTGTCCCTGATTTAACAGATGGCGCGACAGCAACCGACAATTGTAGTATGGCATTCACGTGGAGTCAGAATCCAACAAGTGGTACATTACTTGCATCCGGAGAAGGCACAACACATACTGTAACGGTGACAGCAAATGATGGCAACGGTAATTCTGCAACATGTACAGTTGTTTTAACAGGAGATGATATTACACCACCGGTGCCAGATTGTGAAAACAATCAAACATTATCTCTAGATGCCAATTGCGAAATTATGGTACCTGATAAAACCAATGCAGCCTCAGCAACAGATAATTGTTCATCAACATTTACCTGGACCCAAAACCCTTTGCAGGGAGCGAAATTGCCCTCTGGTGAAGGTATGATGCATATTGTTACAGTAACTGTATCTGATGGCAATGGTAATTCTGCAACATGTACAGTAGTATTGACTGGAAATGACAATACGAATCCGGTTCCGACCTGCGAGATGGCACAGACCATTGCATTAAACAGCAGTTGTCAATTGGCTGTCCCTGATTTAACAGACGGCGCGACAGCAACCGACAATTGTAGTATGTCATTCACATGGAGTCAGAATCCAACAAGTGGTACATTACTTGCATCCGGAGAAGGCACAACACATACCGTAACGGTGACCGCAAATGATGGAAATGGAAACAGTGCTACATGTACGGTAGTATTGACTGGAAATGACAATACGAATCCGGTGCCGACCTGTGAGATGGCACAGACCATATCATTAAACAGCAGTTGTCAATTGGCTGTCCCTGATTTAACAGACGGCGCGACAGCAACCGACAATTGTAGTATGTCATTCACTTGGAGTCAGAATCCAACAAGTGGTACATTACTTGCATCCGGAGAAGGCACAACACATACTGTAACGGTGACAGCAAATGATGGAAATGGAAACAGTGCTACATGTACGGTTGTATTGACCGGAAATGACAACACAAATCCGGTTCCGACCTGCGAGATGGCACAGACCATTGCATTAAACAGCAGTTGTCAATTGGCTGTACCTGATTTAACAGACGGCGCGACAGCAACCGACAATTGTAGTATGTCATTCACATGGAGTCAGAATCCAACAAGCGGTACTTTACTGGCATCCGGAGAAGGCACAACACATACCGTAACGGTGACAGCAAATGATGGAAATGGAAACAGTGCAACATGTACAGTAGTATTGACTGGAAATGACAACACAAATCCGGTTCCGACCTGCGAGATGGCACAGACCATTGCATTAAACAGCAGTTGTCAATTGGCTGTACCTGATTTAACAGACGGCGCGACAGCAACCGACAATTGTAGTATGTCATTCACATGGAGTCAGAATCCAACAAGCGGTACTTTACTGGCATCCGGAGAAGGCACAACACATACCGTAACGGTGACTGCAAATGATGGAAATGGAAACAGTGCAACATGTACAGTAGTATTGACTGGAAATGACAATACGAATCCAGTTCCGACCTGCGAGATGGCACAGACCATTGCATTAAACAGCAGTTGTCAATTGGCTGTACCTGATTTAACAGACGGCGCGACAGCAACCGACAATTGTAGTATGTCATTCACATGGAGTCAGAATCCAACAAGCGGTACTTTACTGGCATCCGGAGAAGGCACAACACATACCGTAACGGTGACTGCAAATGATGGAAATGGAAACAGTGCTACATGTACGGTAGTATTGACTGGAAATGACAATACGAATCCGGTTCCGACCTGCGAGATGGCACAGACCATTGCATTAAACAGCAGTTGTCAATTGGCTGTCCCTGATTTAACAGATGGCGCGACAGCCACCGACAATTGCAGTATGTCATTCACGTGGAGTCAGAATCCAACAAGCGGTACTTTACTGGCATCCGGAGAAGGCACAACACATACCGTAACGGTGACTGCAAATGATGGAAATGGAAACAGTGCAACATGTACAGTAGTATTGACTGGAAATGACAATACGAATCCAGTTCCGACCTGCGAGATGGCACAGACCATTGCATTAAACAGCAGTTGTCAATTGGCTGTACCTGATTTAACAGACGGCGCGACAGCAACCGACAATTGTAGTATGTCATTCACATGGAGTCAGAATCCAACAAGCGGTACTTTACTGGCATCCGGAGAAGGCACAACACATACCGTAACGGTGACAGCAAATGATGGAAATGGAAACAGTGCAACATGTACAGTAGTATTGACCGGAAATGACAACACAAATCCGGTTCCGACCTGCGAGATGGCACAGACCATTGCATTAAACAGCAGTTGTCAATTGGCTGTACCTGATTTAACAGACGGCGCGACAGCAACCGACAATTGTAGTATGTCATTCACATGGAGTCAGAATCCAACAAGTGGTACTTTATTGGCATCCGGAGAAGGCACAACACATACCGTAACGGTGACCGCAAATGATGGAAATGGAAACAGTGCAACATGTACGGTAGTATTGACTGGAAATGACAATACGAATCCGGTTCCGACCTGCGAGATGGCACAGACCATAGCATTAAACAGCAGTTGTCAATTGGCTGTCCCTGATTTAACAGACGGCGCGACAGCAACCGACAATTGTAGTATGGCATTCACGTGGAGTCAGAATCCAACAAGCGGTACTTTACTTGCATCTGGAGAAGGTACAACACATACCGTAACGGTGACCGCAAATGATGGAAATGGAAACAGTGCAACATGTACGGTAGTATTGACTGGAAATGACAATACGAATCCGGTTCCGACCTGCGAGATGGCACAGACCATTGCATTAAACAGCAGTTGTCAATTGGCTGTCCCTGATTTAACAGATGGCGCGACAGCCACCGACAATTGCAGTATGTCATTCACGTGGAGTCAGAATCCAACAAGTGGTACATTACTGGCATCCGGAGAAGGCACAACACATACTGTAACGGTGACAGCAAATGATGGAAATGGAAACAGTGCTACGTGTACGGTTGTATTGACTGGAAATGATGCCACGCCTCCGACTCCAGTTTGTGAAGATCCACAAAACATTAATTTGAATTCAAATTGTCAATTGACGGTTCCAAATCTAACAGATGGCGCAATAGCCACCGATAACTGCAGCATGGCATTTACATGGAGTCAAAATCCAACTGCCGGCTCAAATTTATCATCGGGTCACAACATGACTCATACGGTGACAGTTACTGTTGATGACGGTAATGGCAATAGTGCAACATGTACAGTAGTGTTGACCGGAAAAGACGTAACTCCACCTGTAATGACTTGCCCTGCTAATCAAATAAGGGGGATGGATGAAGGACTATGTCGGTATACGGTCGTTGGAAGTGAATTTGATGGAACTGCATCTGATAATTGCGGTGTAGTTACTAAGACCTATATGCTTTCTGGAATTGAATCGGGAAGTGGATCCGGGTCATTGGCAGGACAATTGTGGAAAAAAGGAATTACAACAGTGAAATGGACCATTACAGATGCTGCTGGATTATCTTCTATGTGTAGTTTTACCGTTAATGTGAAAGATCTTGAACCACCTCAAATAACATGTCCACCTAACATAACAGTAATAACTGCACCTGGACAATGTTCTGTGCCAGCATCTTCAGTTTCATTAGGCACTCCAACGGTTTCTGACAATTGCGGTATAAAATATCCTTTGACAAATAATTCACCGTCGAGCTATTCTGTTGGTGTAACCAATGTAAAATGGATCGTAAAAGATTCCAGCAATAATTCAGCAAACTGTATTCAAAAGGTAACAGTTGTGGCTTATACATGTGGAGCCCCAGTTCAGGTATACCATACGGATACAACACACGAATCGGCAAAAATTGTTTGGAATCCTGGAACCTGTGCAACGGGTTATCAGCTAAGGATCAGAAAAGAGTTGTCACCCGGGGTCTGGGGACCATGGAGTTCCTGGTCAAATGCAAGCGGACCAGGAAATACACATTTGTTTATGGGCCTGGATGAAAGTTCATTTTATCATTATCAGATACGCTCAAAATGTGGAACCACATTTTCAATAAATATAAATGGATGGTTCCACACGATTGAAGCGTTTGGTGGAGTGGTAAACAGGGCAAGAGATAATGAAAATTCAAACCAGCTTGAGAATTCAATAACTGAACCACAAGTTGAACTGGTTCCCAATCCGGCAAGCGATGTAGTCCGAGTTCAAATTACAGGATTTGATCGCGAAACCAAAGAGGTTACTTTAGCAAATCTGTTTGGCAAACTAATTTTTGGGGTGAAACTAAAATCAGATCAAAACGCAATTGAAATAGATTTAAAAGTTCTTAGTCTAAGAAGTGGAATGTATTTTATACAAGTAAAGGATTCTAAAGAAAGAAAAACTCAACAACTTATGATCGAAAGATAATTATTGGATTTGGAGCTATGTTGATGAAACATTTATAATTGTACATTCATCCCGATAAATTATACTTCAGAGGAAGTGAAATTTGTCGGGATGATAAATTGGGCCAATAAGAAATTTAATGTTTATGAATTTCAGTACATAGACAAAGGTTCGTGCTTTATTAGTAAAGGGAATTTCGGTAAATTCATAGTTTAATCAATCCATTTTTGGAAAACAGAATAATATTCTGAAATATTTTTTATTAAATGTTGACAAGTAAGTCAAAGTTGTTGAAAAGCTGAATTTTCCAGACAGCTCCGCTTGGGTTATGTTTAGAACTTTAGATTAAATATGAATTACGCAGGCTTTTTTGTTTGCCTTGATCTAAGTATTCTTTTTCCTATGTCTACTGCATTGGCGGTATGGATGCCGAAGAAAATGCAAAGAATTTCATTAGCTGCAGTTCTGGCTTTTATTTTTGATAACCCATAGTGATCTTTCTCAGTTCCGAATGAACCTTCTAATCTGGTTGCTCTTTCTTTAGAAAGTAAGGATTGCATTTGACTGCGCTGGGGCTCTAGTGGCCCTGGTCTGCCTTTAGGTGTAAAATTTTTTTTAATATTCTGGCTTGTACAATAAGATCTGTTTTTATTGGTGGCATAGATTGATCCGCAGCTATGTGAGTGCACTTCCCTGTGAGTTTTCTTACTAAAAATATACTTTGTTCTAAGCGAATACCTTCATTAAATGCATCGAAGCTTAGGTATTCTATAAAATTGATACCATCAATCTGAACACAGTTCACCTTAGCTCCAAATTCTACGATCTTGGTTTCCTTTCCCCGAACAATTGGGCGAAGATAATTTTTAGCAATACTTACTATCCTGTCCTTAATAGGCAATCCAGTTTCAAAGCGTTCCTGCTGCTGACTCAGGATAGTCTGAATCGTTTGAATCCTCTTGGCATAGGCAGCAGGTAAAACAAGATCACGTGTGGATGCTATTTGGTAAACTTGTTCTATTTGACTCAATAACTTATTGAGTAGATAAAGTAATGCGCGCTTTCTAATTTGAGCTTGCTGATACGTCTTCTTTCGTTTCTTCTGATAGGATAGGTACTTATCTTGCTGTTCCTTGAATTTTGACCGTGGTATTCGCTGTTTAGACTGCTTGCAAATTCTCTTCATTTGACCATATGTCCATTCGCAGCACTCCCATAATAGTTTTACGTCGGTTGGATATCGAAGTAGTGATTCATAACATGTCGCATCAACCAAACCGATATGTACATCCTGTAAATAGGGTTTCCAGTGTTTCATAAGTTCAATCTGAATTTCATCCAACGACAATGCCGGTGCCAGTTCACACCGGATTTGACTGGTTATTTTTTTATCCTTGATTTGATCATCAGGTCTAAGGTAAATCCCACAGAAAAACTGTAAAACATAATCCGTATTTATTCGATCAATTATTTTCGAATCTGAATCTCCAATATATTGCTTCAAAAACATCAAGACGATCTTACCTTGCAAATTGAAATAGGATTTTCTGCCTCTTTGTTCTTTCCGACGCAGATTCTTTCTAAAAACTTCGCACAAATTAGCCCAAGGAATAGCTTGATGGATAAGCCCTAATTCAGTTCTTAAAAAGGACTGATAATATGTGTCAAACCTTTGATCGGCACTCTCGAAATTAATTTTCAGAATATTATTCTGAATGCTTATTAAATTAGCAACATTATTTTATTTAAACTTACCCTGAATTTATACAAAAAGTGCTGAATTCAGGGTTTTTTGTGGCCTTTATTTTTTCACATTCCGTTAATTTCTACGTACTTAGATTTTTACCGAAACGCCCTAATAATTTCAATAATAAGTTTCTAAAGGAATGGTTTCAAAATCACTAAGTATCTAGAAGTGCTTTAAGAAATAAACATAACACAATTAAATTATTGAACTTTGAATCCTCTCTCTCTCATAAGGGCATTTTTATCGGGATCTTTCCCTCTGAATTTTCTGTAGGCTTCTGCTTCATTGAGAGTACCCCCAACACTGAAAATATAATCGTGTAATCTTTTTCCAACAACTTTATCGTAAGGGCCTCCTGCTTCAGTGAAAGCCTCATATGCGTCTGAACTGATCACATCTGACCACAAATAACTGTAGTAACCCGCAGAGTAGCCATCGTCAGAAAAGATATGGCCAAATTGAGGAGTCCGGTGACGCATCACAATTTCTTTGGGCATGTTCATCGCTGCAAGAGTTTCCCGCTCGAATTGGTCAGGGTCTATTTTCTGATCTCCTGCCAAATGAAGTTTCATATCGATAAGGGCACTGGCTAGATATTCTAAAGTTGCAAAACCCTGATTAAATTTCGCTGCATTTTCAATTTTTTTCAGCAACTCTTTTGGCATGGCTTGACCGGTTTGATAATGCAGTGCATATTTTTCAAGTACTTCAGGAGTAGATAACCAACGCTCAAGTATTTGCGAGGGAAATTCTACATAATCTGTAGCCACATTCGTTCCCGATAATAAAGGATAATTTACATTTGAACACAAACCATGCAAGGCATGTCCAAATTCATGAAACAGGGTGACTGCATCATCCCATGAAATCAATAAGGGTTCTCCTTCTTTGCCTTTAATAAAATTGCAATTGTTGGATACGATGGTAGTGATATTTCCGTTTAAGGTTTCCTGCTCCCGATACGCAGTCATCCATGCACCGGATCTTTTTCCTGTGCGGGCATAGGGATCAAAATACCAAAGCCCAATAAATTGACCATTGGTTTTATGGCTGACTTTGTAAACCCTTACATCGGGATGGAATACAGGAACGTCCTGCACCTGGTCAAATTGCAATTGAAATAATTCTCCGGCCACAAAAAACATCCCTTCCCTCAACTTTTCCAATTGAAGATATTGTTTCACTTCTTCATGATCGAGATCGTATTTTTCTTTCCTTACTTTCTCCGCATAATATCTGTAATCCCAGGCCTCAATTTTTATTTTATCTCCTGATTTATCTGCATAGGATTGCATATCTGCAACTTCTTCATGCACGCGTTGTACAGCATAGGGCCAAACCGATTCTAAAAGTTCCATTGCTTTTTCAGGAGTTTGAGCCATTTTGTCTGCCAACCTCAGGTGGGCGTGTGTCGGGAATCCCATCAATTTTGCACGTTCAGCCCGCAATTGCAGTATTTCCGGGATAATGGCGTTGTTGTCTGTAGCATCACCGTTGTCTCCTCTGTTCACAAACATCTTCCATGCTTTTTCCCTTAGGGCTCTGTTATTACAGGAACTTAAGAAGGGCTCGATGGCCGAACGGGTGTTAGCTATTACCCATGAGCCTTTCTTGTTTTTTGATTCTGCGGCTTGTGCCGCAGCGGTGATCAGATTTTCAGGAAGTCCGCTAAGATCTTTTGGGTCTGTGATGAGTAGAAACTTTTGAGATTCATCGGCCAGAAGATTCTGACTGAATTTTGCAAATAATGCGGCTAAACGCTGATTGATTTCTGCGACTCTGGCTTTTGCTGAATCATCCAATTTTGCGCCCGCTAGTGTATAGCTGGTATGATAGCGCCACAGCAGTCTTTTCTGTTCATCTGATAATTTGGATTGATCGCCGTTATGAAGTGATTCAATACGCGAAAACAATTTTGAATTTTGAATTACGGAATCCTGAAAAGATGCAAATCTGGGTTCTAGTATGGATTGGATGGAATCCAATTCAGGACTTGACATGTTGCTGGTCCACACCCAATATATGGATTGAATTCTCTTGAATGCATTACCCGATTTTTCCAATGCTTCAATGGTGTTTTCAAAAGATGCAGATTCCGGATTTTCGGCAATGAGATTGATCTCTTCCCTTTTTTCTGTCAGGGCTTCTTCTACAGCCGGAATAAAATCATTGATATCAACCTGGTCAAAGGCTGGAACACCATTGTGTGGTCCTGACCAGGGGTTAAGGATTTGAAAGGTATAATTAGTTGTTGATCCAGCTTGATCGTTTTTTTCGTTTTGGGATATATTGCAAGACATAAACAGAATTACAAGAAGAATAAAAATTTGCATAAGTAATAAATTTTAACCTGTTATTTATTTAAGTCGTAAAATTAAACATTTTTTTATCACCGGAATAAGGATTCTAATGCTTTGAAACTAATCAAATCCACGTGATTGTTTTTAAAATAGTAGGCTTTTAAATCCTTAGTTTCAATTTCGTCTATAAAACACAAATCCGTTTTTCCGGTACAGCTCCTGTAGATCCGGTAGCTGATTTAGTTCATGAACTTTATGAATTTTACTTACGATGTAAACAGGTTTATCTGTCTGGCCTGTCAAAAGCCAGTTCCGGTTGTTCGGATCAGGTAATAGAGGATAGCTTTTTCTGCTGTAAAAATAATGCGCATAGGTTTTAAAGCCATGCGGATAAATATAACAATCCTCTGATTCTTTCTCTTTGTAAAATTCTATAGCTGCATTTTGCGAATACGATTCAATGTGATTGATGTGAAAGATTAAAACAAGAGTATAAAAACATGCTAAAGAGAGAAACAATAAATTAATATTTTTTAAAGAATAAAAAACTTCTTGGAAAAGGAGAACCACAGCAATATGATTAAAAGGATCATCGCCGGAGTATAATCTGCTAATGTCCATTTTACTTTGGCTTCGAGGTTTGCCATAGCAAAAGGATCCTTCATAAAATAGGGTTTGAGCATTTCAATGTTATTGCCAAAATAGGGTGCTGTACCCACAACAAGGAGAAACAATGCGCCGGAAAAAATAAAAATAGCGTTTAACCAACGGCCCCATTCAAGCTTTTGATCTATCATTTTATCTAAAGCAAACGCAGATAAATAGGTGATGGGAAAATATGCTAAAGATGAATAATGCACAATTTTTGATTCAACAACAGAAAACAAAACGAGCACGACAACCAACAAAAGCATCATCCATTTTTTTATATCCGATTGGTGATAATAATCGCCTGGGTCTTTGTAAGAAAAAGCCTTCAAACAAAATATCGATGCAGGAAATACACCTAGGAGTAGAATTGCAAAATGATATCCTGGAAATCCTCCATGCCCGGCATCCGGGGTAGAAAAGAGCCGTACCTGATAACTTACAAAAGCATTTACAAATGCAGGTCCATTGATAATGGTTTCCATCAAAAACCATATTCCGGGAACGCCCAATGAAATCGCGACATAAATCGCGAAGTCTTTCAGACTTAAACTCCATTTAAATTTGTTTAGGACTCCATAAAGCCCAAGGCAACTCAATAACACAAGCAAAACTGCAGGACCTTTGGTTAGTATGGCCAATCCCGTAGCAAACCCAGCTATACGTAAATAATAAACTTTTGGCCATTGAAAAGATTCCAGATTAGGATTTAACTGTTTCTGGTGGAAAGCGATTAAAGAAAACAAACCAATGAAACTAAACAAATTATACCAGGGATCGATAATCCCAGATTTAAAGTAGAGGAAGGGAAGTAAGGAGCCAAAATAAGATAAAGCCCAAAGCCAACCGAATCTGGAAGAATCAACTTTTTTTCCGATATAGAATATTACAAGCAATGTAATAATCCCACACACCGCATTGGGCAAACGGGCAGCAAATTCATTAATTCCAAATACATGCATACTGCAAGACTGAATCCAGAAAAATAGGGGAGGTTTTTCAAAAAACGGTTTGAAATCAACATGGACGCTGCTGTACTCATTCAAAACAATCATTTCCCTGCTGATCTCGGCAAAGTTGATCTCGTCCCAGTCAAAAAGATGCACTCCTCCCAATAAAGGCACGTAAAATATCAATCCCAGCAGTGCAAGAAATAATGGAAAATAACTATTGAGCTTTTGTGGCATGCCGACAATTAATCAAAGCTTCACAGACTTTCGGCAAATGTAATGATGTGCGCACAATAATCTTGAACGAACCCCATCCCCATGTGGAAGTAAGGATCAAACAGGCAAAAAAAAGGCCACAAATGTGACCTTTATTATTTTTTAACCCAGCTTAGGTTTACACACCACACACCACACCACATCACACCCACACTCACACTCACACTCACACTCACATCACACTCACATCACACTCACACTCACACTCACACTCACATCACACTCACACCCACACCCACACCCACACCCACACCCACACCCACACCCACACCGGATTCGTGGTACCTCCAGGAATCGAACCAGGGACACACGGATTTTCAGTCCGTTGCTCTACCATCTGAGCTAAGGTACCTCCTGAGTAAAATTAAAACATTGATAATGAGTCAATTCTACTCAAATGGGCTGCAAATATAGTTTAAAAAGGAAATACTGAAAAGCAAAAGTTGAAAAATGAAAACTGAAACCAGAAGAAAATTAGGAGGATGAGTTCCAAACTGGGGGTTCTAAAAATCATATGAAAAGGAGTTAAGACCAGGAATCCCTGCAGGGAACCAGGGACACACGGATTTTCAGTCCGTTGCTCTATCTCCCGAAAAAAGCAAGCAAATTGTAAAATCAAATAATGATTATTTCGGGATGAGCTAAGGCAGTTCATTGTCATAATTTAAGCATTGGTAAAGAGTGAATTCAACTTCAATAGTCTGCAATGGCAGCTTAAAAAGGAAATACTGAAAAGCAAAAGTTGAAAAATGAAAAATGAAACCAGAAGAAAGTTAGGAGGATGAGTTCCAGACTGGGGGTTCTAAAAATCATATGAAAAGGAGTTAAGACCAGGAATCCCTGCAGGGAACCAGGGACACATGGATTTTCAGTCCGTTGCTCTATCTCCCGAAAAAAGCAAGCAAATTGTACAATCAAATAATGATTATTTCGGGATGAGCTAAGGCAGCTCCCGACTAAAATTAAATTATTGAAAATGTGTCAATTATACTTAATTGGACAGCAATTTGGGCCTCATCTAAAAAGGGAATTAATCCAAACTATAATAAAGAGTACCAAAACAATCTGCAGTGAAGCAAAATCACCTAAAGGCGGGATGATTATGATTGACCCACCTTTTTCATGTAGCGGGATCCTATACTTTCGAATGACCTGAAGGAATCCACGGTCTGTCTTTCATTGGGCGGTTTTCATTTTCTGTTCGGTTGATTAATGTTTTCTTTATCCAGAGGGAATGATGATATGTGAGCAGCGCAATAAATTGCAAGGTCTTGATAATTAATAAATTAACATAGAACTCACAAAACTGGAATTTAAAGGATCCGGTACCTGCCTGATCAGGCATACCCTCCATAAAAACTGAAACAGAATACAAATTCTCCATAGAAGCAGCTTTCAGGAATGAAAAATTCAAGGATAGTTATCTTGCTTTTTGGGATTAAATTCTAATGCGGCGGATTAACTTTAAGTCAGATTTACACAACTCCCTATGCCTTCAAGACGACTACAGACCTTTTGTGTTTTGATTTTTCTTCTGTGCCTTTGGCTCACCGATAAAAACGAGATAACAAGCTTGTGGATCCTTTTACCGGCGGGCCTTTTGGTCGTTGCGAGTTTTATTTTTTCAGACCTGATCAATGAGTGGTGGTTTCATAGAATTCCTCCAGACATTTCTTCATATGAAAGAAATTGGCTCGCGAACTTTGTGCCTTATTATGCGAAGTTGAGAGAGGATGCCCGAAAAAGATTTGATAGCAAATTAGCAAAACAATTATTTCGCAAGGAATTCATACATATGGCGGAAAAGGATATCCCGGAAGAATGGAAAATCATGGCTCTTGCTCCGGCAGTGTATCTCGGATTGGATCATACCAGTAAAGATGCCGACCATTACAATAGAATTGTATTTTATATGCACCAGTTTCCTTCGCCTAAACAAGACTATCTTCATGTTTCAGAAGTGGAGCACGAAGACGGTGTGCTTATCTTTTCTGTTCCACATCTTGAATCATCGTATATTAAACCGGAGTCTTATTTTAATACAGCCAACTACGAGTGGGGAGAAGTATTTTTTAAAATACATGGTTTGCCTCAGAGCTGGTCTGAAAATAAAGTAGCGCTCATCAACGATTGTTGCCAATCCATTCAAATTACTGAGTCCGATTTATTAAAGTACCTGTGTCAGGATGAACTTTCCTATGGTGGAATGATCATGTATTACTTTCTTTCATTTCCTGCAATTATGCAAATTAAATGGAAAGAACAATACGATTACATTGAGCAATTCGTTTTGAATTGATGTATGTATTTAAATGACTACCAAATTTACTCATACGGAAACCATCCTAAAATTCCTTTTTCTGATTTGCAGTTTATGCATGCAAAATGGTCATGCACAAAACTCCAATCATAAGCTGTGGAATGAATTGTTATCCAAACATGTCAGCGAAACCGGATGGGTAAACTACAGGGGATTTACATTCGACAGCCTGAAATTGAATATTTACTTGAATCTCCTCAGTAAGAGGCCACCACAAACGAATTGGAAAAAAGAGGATAAAATTGCTTACTGGATCAACGCCTACAATGCATTCACCATCCAATTGATGATTCGAAATCCAGGAATTCAAAGCATCAGGGAAATCGGCGGAAATTTTCCATTTGTAAATAGCACCTGGGATATAAAATTTATAACGCTGGGAGGTATTCAATTCGATCTCAATGAAATTGAACACGGTATTCTCCGAAGGAAATTCAAAGATCCAAGGATTCACATGGCCCTGGTTTGTGCATCTGTATCCTGCCCGGCTTTATTGAATCAAGCCTTTACAGCACTGCGGCTCGGAGAGCAACTGGATTTGTGTGCAAAAAAGTTTCTGGCTGATACATCACGGAATATTATTTCATTGGAACAACTTCGTTTATCGAGAATTTTTGAATGGTATTTTCGAGATTTTAATGGGAAAAAGGGGATTATCAGTTTTATTCAAACTTATGGTCCCGTTAAAAATCTCGATCCAAAAATAAAAATCGATTATTTGGATTACGACTGGTCCCTAAATGGAAATTTCTAAAATTTATATTTGTATTCATTAAACTTTTGGATGCATCGAAAGTCTATTCTTAAAATTTTAAACAAAGAATCATGAAAAATCAAGTCCATTTTTTTGCAATCATCCTGATGTTCGCTTCATTTTCCTCTCCAATCTCGTCAGCCTGTCTTGTTCAACCGGAATCAGTTCAGCCACGCTGGGAACTTTTGGGCACGCGCAATGTAAACTTTGCAAATGATCGTGACGAGATCGAAGTTACTGCGGCAGAAGGCCTGTTTACAGCATTGAAAATAAAAGTACTCCGGTCCGCCATGGATATGAATAAAATGGTGGTTCATTTTGGTGATGGAAGTACTGAAAACATAGAATTGAAAAACCTGTTCAAAGCGGGTGATGAAAGCAGAGTCATCGACCTGCCGGGAAACAGAAGGGTCATTAAAAAAGTCGTATTCTGGTACGATACCAAAAATTACAAAAAACGCAGAGCCGTTGTAGAGCTCTGGGGAAGGCACTAAGAGAAGATCATTGAGTACCCATAAAGCGTCCTGACAAGTCTGTTTGCCAGGACGCTTTCTTTTCATTTATCTTCGCAGCATGTTCAGCAAATCAGAACTTATCGCAGAGCTTTGTTACAACACGTTTGTAAGTCTGCAGCCTTCACCGGTTCATGGAATAGGTGTTTTTGCAATCATTGATATACCCCAACATTGTAAAAATATTTTTTCGACAGAACAAGGCGATTGGCATACATTGACCATGCAGGAATTTCAATCGCTGCCTCCTCATGCCCGCCATCTGGTAGAAACCTATTGCCTTTTTGATGAAAATGCGTATTACGTACCCGCAAACGGTTTCAAACAAATGGACCTTTCTCTCTTCCTCAACCATAGCGATCAACCCAACATCCTATCCGTAAATGATGGAGAGTATTTTATGACATTGCGCGATATCGCAAAAGGAGAGGAACTGCTCATCGATTATGGGACGATTGTTGAAGGGGAAGAATAGGCTGAAGGGGAAAAGGCTGAAGGCTTAGGGAGAAAAGGCTGAAGGGGAAAAGGCTGAAGGCTTAAGGAGAAAAGGCTTAAGGTGAAAAGCTAAAAGGGAAACGAGCGCCATTCTAATTTAATAGGACTTGTTAAGACATGGGGGAACTTGGCATTCATAAGTTGTTAGATGCTAGTTGGTAGTTTGCTTGATAAGTGATAAAGCAACTAAACATTCGTTAGTTTTGCGTTTCCCAGACGAGCAGACATTCCTCCAATCCTCCATTCCTACCAGCCTCCATGCCCCTCACCCATTATTTCAGAATCTGAATTGACAGAATTTTGAATTCACAGAATGAAGAATTAATTTGATACTGAACTCTCCCCAATTATGAAAATTCTAAAATTCAGAAAAATCTGTTTTAAATATTCGATAAATTGTTCGTTTTTATATGAATGATGCATCAATGGGAATCGCACCTAAGCTTTAGGCTTTTAGCTTCAAGCTTTTCCGCTGAATTGCATTCCCTCCAAGCCTACTCCGCTTCCGCAACTACCTCCTGCACTTCCGGAACCATTCTTTTCAACAAGCCCTCAATGCCGGCTTTTAAAGTTACGGTAGATGACGGACAACCACTGCAGGAGCCCTGCATGGTGACCGTTACAATACCGTCTTTGTAATTTTTGAATTCAATATTTCCTCCATCCATTTCGACCGCGGGTTTGACATAGGTTTGGATCATTTCCCGGATGCGCTGCACAATTTCGCTGTCTTTGCCGCTGTACTCTCTGGCAACGTCGGCATCCATTTGTTCTCTTTGAAAGACTTCAAAATCTTCATGAACAATAGAGGTGCCTTGCTCAATTAAAGCTTTCAGATATTCCTTGGCAGGTATCATGATTTCCTGCCATTCGAATTCAGGCTTTTTGGTTATCGTTACAAAATTGTTGGAGATATATACTGCCTGAACGTATTCCTTTTCGTAAAGTTTGGATGCCAGTTCAGACCACTTTCCTGCAAATTCCTGATCCTTGAAATCAGCAATGCCCTTATAGAGCAGTTGATTGGTAACAAATTTTAGAGATTCCGGATTGGGTGTTTGTTCGGTATATACCAGCAACATACTGTTTACAACGGGTTTGGTAGCCATAATTTTCAATTTTATTCAGATACCCTTAAGGACAATTGAAAAGGGTGAATGTTCAGCTTAGTTATAACTAAATTTCGTAACAAGCTTCTATAGGGCAGTGATCTGAAAATCGTATATCCCGGTGATGTTTGTAATCTAAAACCTGAGAGGCCAGGTTTTCGGTAACGGAGTGATAATCAATCCTCCAACCTTTATTCTTGCCATAAGAACCCGCGCGAAAACTCCACCAGCTGAATTCGATTTTATCAGGGTAGATCAATCTGAAACTGTCTTTAAATAAATGGGTAAACCACTTGTGAAGCCAGGCCCTTTCATCCGTTCTGAATCCACTTGGATTGTCTTTCCGTTCCGGATTGTGGATATCCATATCCTGATGGACGATATTGTAATCACCCACTACGATCAACTTGCGTTTAGATTGAACCAGCTTTTCAAAATAGGGATAGACGTCATGAAGAAATTGCATTTTAAAAGCATGACGGTCTTCCCCTGATGAACCCGAGGGAAAGTAACAATTGCACAATGAAAAATTTGGATACTCCAATAAAATCATTCTTCCTTCGCGGTCATAAAGGGGAAGATCAAATCCAATCGTTACCTGGCTTGCTGGTTCTTTGGCAAGAATCAACACTCCACTATACCCCTTTTTTTCAGCACAATGCCAGTAGGCATGGTATCCTTCTGCTTTAAACAGATCCGGATCTGCATGGGAAGCATCCATTTTAGTTTCCTGGATACAAACAAAATCGAAATTGTTTGCTAGCAACCACTCCCTGAAACCTTTGGTTATCGCTGAGCGAAGTCCGTTTGTATTTAAACTGATGATTTTTTTCATGTACGGTGTTTAGAATTATACTGCAAAAGTTCACGAACACAATAATAATACCCCTTCAACAAATATTTGAATCCCGTTTTGTTTTGATCAAAATGGACCTGATTTTTTATCCCGTTTCAAGAAAAGACACATTTTTCGGATGTGAATTTGGGCCAATTTAAAATGAACTAAGTCAAATTGCCTTCTATTAAAAGGTATTTTAAATCCAATTTTCAAAAAATGTAAGTGAATTGACAGATGCAGCATTTGTTATCAAGACTTTGACAAGAAGATCTCTATGAATGTAAATTATAAATATGTAAAGGATGATATTACATTTTTATCACATGCCGGTGACTACGCGAATGGGGTATTTTTTTCAAATTTTAACTGAAGATATGTGATCTGGTCACTATATGAGCGCTTAAACCCTTGCAAAATGGATCATATTAGATCAATTTGCTATGGTATAGTTTTTGAAACATTCTAAATACTTCACCTGATATATAGAACTGTGTTCTTAGTTTGATTTACAGTTTCTGTCCGAAATGTCGAATGGAAAATACCCGGGTTTCCGATTAAAATTAGTAAAGTTTATTTTTTTATTCATTAATCTCTGAAAGCGTATGAAGACAAACCAGGCCCCAGCTGTTTTGTACAAGGACGTTAGGTTTTGGTTGGTGACGATTCTGACTATAGTGTTAGTCGTTTTGCTCATTGCAACCTATCCTGCATGATTCAGCCTTGTATCTTCAGACTTAGGTCGAGGCTTCCGGCGCTGTGCGTCAGGGCTCCAATAGAAATAAAATCAACTCCGGTGAGTGCGATTTTTCTGACGGATTCCAGACTCACACTTCCGGAAGCTTCGGTTTTAAATTGCTTATTAACCATTTCAACACCTTCTCGCAACAATTCCAAAGCGAAATTGTCCATCATGATCTGGTCAACCATACCAATGTTTAATACTTCTTCTAGCTCCACTAAATTTTTCACCTCAATGGTTATTCCCAAAGCTTCCAGTGCATTTTCTTTGGCGTATTCGTTTACCTTATGAATTGCAGTTCTTATATTTCCACAAGCTTCTATGTGATTGTCTTTGATCATGAATCGATCGTATAATCCAAACCGATAATTTTGACATCCCCCCAGCCGAACAGCCCACTTCTCAAAATACCGGTTTAAAGGCGTGGTTTTTCGCGTGTCCAGTAAAACAACCGGCAAATCTTCAACTTCAGCATGAAATCTGTTTGAAAGGCTTGCAATACCGCTCATTCTTTGCATCAGATTCAAAACCAGTCGTTCGCTTTTTAATAGTGATCTTGTGTTTCCTTCCACTACAAAGGCGATATCACCATAATGAACAACATGACCATCCTGTTTCATCCTGGTCATATTCAAATCCGGATCCACAACCTTAAAAATTTGAAATGCGGCTTCCACTCCGGCAAGAATACCATCTTCCTTGACCTTCAATATCCCTTTGGAATGATGGCGTTCCGGAATACAGGCCAGCGAGGTGATATCTCCATTGCGGATATCTTCCTCAATCGCCTGGTTGATATATTTTTCGAGATCAAATAGCTGCATAGTTTAAAAAGTAATGCCAATTCTGAAATCAACACTGGATAATATACCTTTTGAATTCTCTTTGCTGCCATCTGTATAAATTCCCGTGTCATTTGTAATATCTGTAAAAGATTGATAAAACCGGATTCCGGCGAGTAAGGATAAGTCATCGGAAATCGTTTTCTCAAATCCAAGATTAATTCCGTAAAACATACTTGCACCAGCAATAGATCCCCGGATATCTTCGTCGACTGTATATGGCAAGTTATCGGCAGCAATTTTTGCTCTGGCTTTGGTTCTGAACGATAAACTGAATTCTGGGGCCTGCACATAAAATCGGTAACCTTTAAAAGAACCGGTCCGTAATTTCAATCCGAATGGAAAATCAAGATAATTCATTTTATAATCAATGCGCGTTCCGGCTGGCAGATTGTGATAATCGGGAAGACTCAGGTCTGATCCTTTCAAAAGATCCCCGCCTTTTTTAAATTCCAAGGCCCCTCCTTGGGCAATCGAAAATCCGATTCCGGCAGTGAACGCATATTTATCGTTAAACCAATATTCGCATTGGATATGGGCTTTGTAGGAAAACAATGAACCTTTGGATTCAATGACATTCTTGTTTGCCCGCAACCAACTATACGACAAGCCACCCATCATATTGAAATGGATTTCCTGAGCCGGGCTTGATATGGATATCAAAATGAATAGAATTGCTGCAGAAAATTTCATAAAACTTGTTTTAAAACGGATTCAAATTAAAAGTAAAACTATAACAAAATAGGAAGATCATTCCAGTCATTATTTAAACGAATCGAGGTCGTACAGCAACAATTGACCAATAGACTTGCAATAATGGGGATTTTTAGAAGTGCCCTAAATGCATTTTCTTTGTAGTTGAATTTCATTAGTGGCAAACAATATGCGCATCACTCTTATTTCTTTTTGTTCGTTTTTTATTTTTTTTTCATGCAAAGACCCGGGTTCAGAACAGCCTCCCGATGTCAGCAAAATAAAGTCCGGGTTAAAAATATTCCGGTTTGAAAATGAACTCTATGGATTGGACACTTCCAATTTCATGGCATCGTTGAAAAAACTTTGCGAATCGCATCCAGCCTTCAGCAAGATCTATTTCAACTCTGTAATTCAAATTCCCCTACCGGATGTCCAGATGGATACTGCATTCGCATTGGAATTAAAAAACTATTTATACCATGCTTCAAACTTGCGGATTTATGATAAAATAAGACAAGCAATTCCTGGTGAAGAAGATATAAGAAAGGATTTTGAGCAGTCCTTGCGTTACTTTATTCATTATTTTCCCGAAGTTAAACCACCGGTATTTTATACGGCATTTTGTGATTTTAGTTATTCGAATTTTATATTTGAACACGAATCCGGAACAGATGGAATCGGAATCGGACTGGAATTTTTTGCAGGGGATCAAATCGATTATAAATCCATAGATCCGGAAAATCCCGTTTTCTCGGATTACCTCAGCCGGAGCTTTAATGCCGCCCATTTATTGCCGCGCACCTGGGATGCCTGGCTTGAAGACCGGATTCCGGTATCCGCAGGCGGACAATTGCTGGATTATATAATTCAGCGGGGAAAAAAGATATACATCCTGGAGCATCTGCTTCCTGAAGTGGCTGATACTGCAATCTTTGAAATGTCGTCTTTACAACTTGACTGGTGCAAGAAAAACAGAATGGAAATCTGGGCCTTTTTTCTAAGCCAACAATTGTTGTATTCCTCTGAACTCCTCAAAATAAATAAATACATCAATCCAAGCCCAAATTCACCAGGGATGCCCGAAGCAGCTCCGGGACGGACGGGATCCTACATAGGCTATGAACTTGTCAAATCTTACATGGAAAACAATCCTAATACACAGATCGTTGATTTACTGAATTCTACAGATAACCAGGTTTTTTTACAAAAATCCAGGTTTAAACCCAGGAACGAATAACAGGTCTAAGCTGTTATATCGAGGTTTTGGTTTGGTTTTTGATACAAGCCTTGTAAAAATTAGTTATGTCAGACCGCGTCATTCCATTAGTCGATCTGGATCAATTCAGTTCAGGCGATCAGACTCAGAAAGCACGATTTGTCGCCGGACTCGGAAAAGCTTTTCACGAAATTGGTTTTGTGGGGGTAGTCAACCATGGAGTGCCCAAACCTCTGGTCGACGGTTTTTACGAAGCATCTAAAAAATTTTTTTCGCTGCCTCTCGAGGTAAAACTCCAATATGAAATTCCCGGTCTTGCCGGTCAAAGAGGTTATACTTCTTTTGGAAAAGAGCACGCAAAGCATTCCAAAGTCGGAGATTTAAAAGAATTCTACCAAATCGGCCAGGTGGTAGAGGGCGATGATCCTATTAAATCAGAATATCCCGAGAATGTGATGGTTAAGGAAACTCCTGAATTTACAGATCTTGGGAATAAACTTTACAAAGCCTTCGAAAACAGCGGTGCTAAACTACTGGAAGCCATCGCATTGCATCTTGGGCTCGATGAAAATTACTTTACTCCTAAAATACATCATGGCAATAGCATCCTGCGGGCAATCCACTATCCTCCCATTATTGAAGAGCCGGCCTCTGCTATCCGGTCGGAACAACACGAGGATATCAATCTGATCACTTTGCTGGTTGGCGCTTCCTCCGGAGGACTTCAGGTACTGACGAAACAGGGAGAATGGAAGGATGCTATTCCCGGAGAAAACGAAATAGTTGTAAACGTAGGAGATATGCTTCAAAGATTGACCAACAATTATTTGGTCTCGACGACACACCGGGTGGTAAATCCACCCCGGGAGCTGTGGCATATTCCAAGACTGTCGATTCCGTTTTTCCTGCATCCGAGGAGCGCCATGGACCTGACTTGCCTGGATTCTTGTATTAAAACAGGCCATGAACCGGATTACCACCCCATCACAGCCGGTGAATATTTGAACGAGAGACTCCGAGAAATCGGATTAAAAAAATAACTTTGACCTTTAAATTATACACAACATGAAATTATTATTATTGGGAAACCTGGGGACAACAGAAGTCATTGTCATTCTGCTTATAGTGCTTTTGATGTTTGGTGGTAAAAAAATTCCAGAGTTAATGCGCGGTTTGGGAACGGGTATTAGAGAATTCAACAAAGCTAAAAACAACATCTCTAATGAAATTCGAGAGGGGATGAGAGATGCCGATCGCAAAAGCATTGATTCCGAGAACAACTAACTTATTTACATAAAGACTATCCATAATTATGAAAGTAACAATGCTTTTATGCAGTATGCTTATGTGCTTTTATGCACAGCAGGTATCTGCACAAAAAGTCGGGCATGTGAATTCAGTCCTCCTGATCGATTCGTTAAAGGAAGCCAACCAAGCTTCAATTGCTCTAAAGCAATACGAGCAATCTTTAGCCAAAACCGGCGAAGAAATGATAGCAAGTTTCCAGCAAAAGCTGAAACAATATCAGGAAGAATCCAAAAAGGGAAACTTTACCATCAATCAGCAGAAGCAAAAGGAATCGGAGTTGGAAGTTGACCAGAATGCCATCGTCAATTACAGAGAATCCATGCGAAGCAGTCTCGATAAAAAAAGACAGGAATTGGTTAAACCCATATTGGAGAAAATTAATAATGCCCTCAAGGAAATTGGCAAAGAGGAGCAATATCAGTTTATTTTTGACAGCTCAGTCGGAATGCTTTTTTTCAGAGAGAGTGACGACTTGTTCAGCAAAGTTTTCAAAAAACTGGAACCACAAAACTAACAATCGTTAGTTTTTAGTCTTCAAAACGGAGGTGCTTGACCGTGGTGTCGTTTTCGATGAGTTTTTTCAGGGAATCTATTCCGATCTTCAAATGAAGATCCAGGTAGTGTTTGGTCACCAATTGGTCACTGGCTTCGGTTTTAACACCTTCCGGGATCATAGGCATATCTGATACCAGTAATAAAGCCCCTGCCGGAATTCTGTTTTTAAAAGATGCTATAAAAATTGTTGCTGTTTCCATGTCGATTGCCAGGGCACGAAGACGGGTCAGATATTTTTTAAAATCCAGCCGATGTTCCCACACTCTTTTATTGGTGGTATAAACCGTACCGGTCCAGTAATCTTTCTCGTATTGCCTGATCGTTGTGGATATGGCTTTTTGCAATGCAAATGCAGGCAATGCAGGAACTTCAATCGGGAGGTAGTCGTTTGACGTACCTTCTCCCCTGATGGCTGCAATGGGCAAAATAAAATCACCCACTTTGTTTTTCCTGGATTTGAGGCCTCCGCATTTTCCTAAAAACAAAAGCGCCTTGGGATGAATTGAAGTCAGCAAATCAACTACCGTACCGGCATTGGGACTGCCCATTCCAAAATTAATGATCGTAATGTTGTTTGCAGTTGCATTCGGCATAGACCGGTCTCTGCCCAACACCGGTACCTGATGCCATTCGGCAAAAAGATCCACATATAAATTAAAGTTGACCAAAAGAATATACTGCCCAAAATCTTCCAATGCAGTACCCGTGTATCTGGGTAACCAATTTTCGACAATTTCTCTTTTCGTTTTCATAGGCTTCAGTGAATCAATGGGCTTTTGTTTATCGTGTAAGATACATATACCGCTTCGCATCGATCTCTCTGAAGTAAGGATCATAAAGATCTTTGATGAAATGTATGGCTTCTCCGGTTGATTTCATTTCGGGTCCAAGGCTGATGTCGACACCGGGAAATTTATTGAATGAAAAAACAGGTACTTTGATGGCATAGCCCTGGAGCTTATGCACAATTTGAAAGTCACTCAGCTTTTTATATCCCATCATAATTTTTGTAGCCATATTTAAATAAGGCACCTGATAGGCCTTGGCAATAAAAGGTGTGGTCCTCGATGCTCTTGGATTGGCTTCGATCACAAAAACCTGATCGCCTTTGATAGCAAATTGGATATTGATCAGTCCCCGGATATTCAACCGGAAAGCTATGGCTTTTGCATATTCAATCATGGTTTGTACAGAAGCTTCACTCAGGCTGTATGGTGGGAGGACTGCCGAACTATCGCCGGAGTGAATACCGGCAGGTTCGATGTGCTCCATAATTCCCATGATGTGTACATCTTCACCATCGCAAATGGCATCGATCTCCGCTTCTTTGGCACGTTCGAGAAACTGATCGATCAATACCTTATTATCGGGCATATGTTTGAAAATGGAGAGTACATGTCGTTCGAGTTCTTCATCGTTGATGACAATTCTCATTCGCTGTCCACCAAGTACGTACGATGGTCTCACCAATACCGGATATCCAATGTTTCTTGCGACTCCAAGGGCCTCATCAGCATCCGTTGCTACACCATATTTTGGATACGGAATCCCCATTTCTTTCAACAGGTCCGAAAATCGCCCGCGATCTTCTGCAATGTCCATGTTGTTGTAATCCGTACCTATAATAGGGATGCCTTTTTTGTGAATTTTTTCAGCAAGTTTTAAAGCAGTTTGTCCACCAAGCTGCACAATGATTCCTTCGGGTTTTTCATGTTCGATGATCTCCTCGAGATGCTCCCAGTAAATGGGTTCGAAATATAGTTTGTCGGCTATGTCAAAATCCGTTGAAACGGTTTCAGGATTACAATTCACCATAATCGCTTCCAATCCTTCTTCGCGAATGGCCATGACGCCATGCACACAGCAATAATCGAACTCAATACCTTGTCCAATGCGATTGGGTCCTGAGCCCAGGACAATTATTTTTTTCTTAGGATGTGAAACACTTTCGTTTTCAGAATCAAAACTGGAATAGTAATAGGGCGTCTTGGCTTCAAATTCTGCCGCACAAGTGTCGACAAGTTTGTAAACTCTCCGGATGTTTAATTTCAATCTTTGTTTGGTAACGTCTTCTTCTTCCACCCGCATTAACCAGGCAATCTGGGCATCGCTGTATCCGCTTTTTTTGAGTTCTTTGAAAAAATTGACAGGAATATCTTCGGGTAAATTGTATTTCATCAACTGGTCTTCCATTTGGACCAGCATTTTAATTTCTTTTAAAAACCAGGGATCAATTCCGGTGAGTTTGTAAACAGTCTTTTCAGGAACCCCAAGTCGCAACGCATCTTTAATTCTAAAGATGCGATCATCGCTTACGACTTCAAGCCGCTCTAGAATATCTTGCGTATTGATCCATTCTTTTTTGTCGGCTCCCAATCCGTGACGGTCATTCTCCAATGACTGACAGGCTTTTTGAAGGGCTTCCCGGAAGCTCCGTCCAATAGCCATGACCTCTCCTACAGATTTCATCTGCAAGCCAAGCCGGCGATCTGCTCCATGAAATTTTTCAAAATTCCATCTGGGCATTTTGACGATCACATAATCCAACGAAGGTTCAAAATAAGCAGAGGTTGTTCCGGTGATTTGATTCTGCAATTCATCAAGTGTATAACCAATGGCAAGTTTTGCGGCAATTTTTGCGATCGGATATCCGGTGGCTTTGCTCGCCAAGGCAGAAGATCTGGATACCCGTGGATTAATTTCCACAGCGATGATCTCTTCGGTATCCGGATTCATGGCAAATTGCACATTGCATCCTCCTGAAAAATTTCCAAGAGATCGCATCATTTTAATGGCAGTATCCCGCATTCTCTGAAATCCCGTATCGGATAAGGTCATGGCTGGGGCTACTGTGATGCTGTCGCCGGTATGGATTCCCATGGGATCGAGATTTTCTACCGTGCAGATGATGACTACATTGTCTTTTTGATCCCTGAGCAACTCCAGCTCAAATTCTTTCCATCCCAATACTGCTTTCTCAACCAACACTTCGTGTGTTGGCGAAGCATCCAAACCTCTTCTCAGGGATTCGTCAAATTGGTCTGCTTTAAGCACGAAACTTCCACCTGAACCACCTAAGGTATAAGATGGTCTTATAACCAAAGGATAACCTATCTTTTGTGCTGCTTCTTTACCCTCGAGAAAGGAGTTGGCTATTTGAGATTGTGCCACACCAATTCCCAAATTGATCATGTGTTGTCTGAAGAGTTCCCTGTTTTCTGTAAGTTCAATTGCAGAGATATCGACACCGATCATTTTAACTCCGAATCGTTGCCAAACATTTTGTTTGTCAGCTTCAATGGCCAGATTCAAGGCAGTTTGCCCCCCCATGGTAGGCAATACTGCATCGATCTTCCTTTCTTCAAGTATTTTAACGATGCTTTCGACTGTAAGAGGCATCAGGTAAATATGGTCTGCTGTTACAGGGTCAGTCATAATGGTAGCTGGATTAGAGTTGATCAGACTGACTTCAAGCCCTTCTTCCCTTAAAGACCTTGCTGCCTGTGTTCCAGAATAATCAAATTCACAAGCTTGTCCTATAATGATGGGCCCGCTTCCTATGATCAAAACAGACCGGATCGAGTTGTCTTTTGGCATTAAATATTAAATTTGGCGCAAAGATAAGCTTTGCAAGAAGAACACAGTGATCGAAGCCCGATTCAACTGTTTCTCTGAAACCTCATCCTGAACAAATTATACATGACAAAACCAAAGGTTCTGATTACCGACGATGTGCATCCCATGTTGATCAATGCACTGATTTCTAAAAATTACGAGGTGGATTACATGCCGGATATCAGTCTGCAAAAGACCATAGAAATAGTAAAGGAATATGAAGGACTCGTGATCAATAGTAAAATCAAAGCTGACCGTTCTTTTATTTTGGCGGCAGACAAACTTAAATGGATTGGAAGACTCGGTTCCGGAATGGAAATTATAGATGCTGTGGCCGCCCGGGACAAAAACATTCACCTGATCAATACACCGGAAGCCAATTGTCAGGCCGTTGCCGAACATGCCTTAGCCATGATTCTGAGTCTTTTCAGAAATCTGAAACGCGCAGACAGTCAAGTAAGAGCCATGACATGGCTGAGAGAAGAAAACCGGGGCAAAGAGCTTCAGGGTCAGACAGTTGGAATCATTGGTTTCGGCCATACAGGCCCCGCTTTTGCCAAATTATTGTCCGCTTTTGATGTTAAAATTCTCGTTTTTGACAAATACAAGCAGCATTTGGAAACCGGGTACCGTTATGAGCTTGTAAAGAATGTCGAAACGATTCAGAAAGAAGCCGGCCTGATCAGTCTCCACATTCCACTAAACCCTGATACGAAACATTTGATCGATGAAGAATTTATAAATTCTTGCAGCCATTCTTTTTATCTGATCAATACTTCCAGGGGTCCGATTGTTAAAACGACCGATCTGATCGACGCGCTTAGATCGGGCAAGGTTCTGGGAGCCTGTCTGGATGTCTTTGAAAACGAGCATCCTTTGAATTTTTCCGAAACGGAACGAAAACTTTATGAAGATTTGTACACCTTTGATCAGGTAGTACTGAGTCCGCATATTGCGGGTTGGACCCACGAGTCCAAACTTAAAATTGCTGAAGTCCTCTTGGCTAAACTGGAAGCATGGCTATGGAATAACATGTCTTAAATATTGATAATCAAGAGGTTATTTTTATCATCTTCAAATGCATGAAATAATTTAAATGCCTGCTGGTTAAATAGGTTTGAAATGCATTTAGAAATTCTTAACATTGCGAAATTTTTAAAGGATAATTTTTTCAAATTCACATTATGGTCAAACGTTTAGTACTCATTTTCCATGCTGTCATTCTTATGTCCATAGCCGCCATGGCACAGACCGCATTGGCGGGAAAAGTTTCGGACAAGGATAATGGTGAACCCATAATTCAATGCGCCATAATCTTATTCAAAAACGGGATCCAGGTAACCACCGTGGTCACCGATTTTGATGGAAATTATAGCGTACAGTTGGATCCGGGGAAATACGATGTCGAAGCAAGATATGTGGGTTACAATCCACAAAGAGTTACGGGCATCAACGTTTTAGGGGGTAAAGCCAATACCCTGAACATCAAAATGACTTATGGTCTTGCTCTTGAAGTTGTGGAAGTTGTAGAATACAGAGCTCCGTTAATAGAAAAAGATAATACAACTCAGGGATCCGTCATCACCGCCGAGAAGATCAAAAACATGCCGGTTAAAAATATCAATGCGGTTGCAGCTACATCTGCCGGTCTCTCCAGCGTAGACGGTGGGAATGCTTATATACGGGGAGGTCGTTCGGATGCTACCGTTTTTTATCTGGATGGTTTGAGAATCACAGGAAGACAAATACCAACTTCCGAATTGGAACAATTACAGGTGGTCACTGGGGGAATTGAAGCTCAATACGGAGATGTCACGGGAGGTATCATTGCACTCACAAGTAAAGGCCCTTCCTCCAAATTTTCAGGAGGTGTTGAGGCGGAAACTTCAGAGGGACTGGATCCTTATGGCTACAGACTGTTAA
Source organism: Saprospiraceae bacterium (assembly GCA_016716185.1). Lineage (NCBI taxonomy): Bacteria > Pseudomonadati > Bacteroidota > Saprospiria > Saprospirales > Saprospiraceae > Saprospiraceae bacterium. The sequence goes on from JADJWV010000002.1 coordinate 242,757, forward strand.
GCTTGAACCTCAGCGGTCCCATCTGGAAACAAAAATTGACTGATTCAACTTACGGGCGCACCATTTTGGGTTACCGCGTAGCTGGTCAGTACAATTATCAGAAAGACGATGATCCTCCGGCTTACCCGATCTACAGAGCCACAGAATCATCCATATCGAGATTATCAAGGGATCCTCTGAATTTATTGGGCGGAACTCCTACCGTGTCAGGCCAATTCCTGGAAGATAACGAAATCGATGTGCTCGACTACAATCCTAATGAGGACAATACGGCTTACGATATCACAGCAAAACTGGATTTCCGGCCTGTTGAAAATATCGATATCTCTATCTCGGGTAATTATTCCGATGTAAACAACCGCTTCAATCCAGGGGATGACAATACCACAGGACAAGGTGCCTGGACTTTATTGAACTGGATCAACAATCCCGTACAAGATAGTCGGATTTACCGGGCCAACATCAGATTACGCCACAGATTAGGGAGGTTGGTTGATTTAGGAACAAATCCCGGAGAAGAGGGAGCCGCAAGTTCAAATATCCAGAATGCATACTATACCCTTCAGGGAGGTATACAGAAATCCTTAACTGAAACTCAGGACTGGAGACATAAGGATCGTCTATTTGATTATGGTTATATAGGCAAATTCCCGGGCCACTATCAATGCGAAACCAGAGAAGGGGTACACTCAGGTTGGACCTTTCTCGTCGATGGTTTCGATCCTGCAGGCAGTCCTAATCCGTCTTATGCTGCACTGAATCAAATTGGAATCACAGAACCTCAGTTGCTGGATGGCTACAGGGCTTCCAATGGTAGATTGAGCTCGGCTTTCGACAATACCTGGTCAGGTTTGAACAATAACGTGGGAGGAATTTACAACCGATATAATAAGACTGATAATGACCTGGTTACTTTACAGGTTACCAGCGGATTTGATTTTCTACCCGGGGGTTCAAAAAGCGGCAGACACAACATTCAATTCGGTCTGGTATATGAACAAAGGGTGTCGAGAAGTTATACAGTTGCTCCATTTGCACTCTGGAATTTGGCCAGGCTTTATACCAATAACCATATTTCCGGTGTTGATACCACAGTAGTGGTTGGCTTTGATCCGGACTGTGGCGATTTGTACAGAAATATCATTACACCATCACCTGAATCCAGATTTTATAGAGAAGTCAGACGTAAAATATTGCCTAATATTCCTATCGACTCAGCTATTTATCAATACGTGAATGTTAACGAATTGGGTGCAAATGATTTGAGTCTCGATATGTTTTCTGCTCAGGAACTGACCGATCAGAGTGCCATTGGTTACTCTGGCTTTGATTACCTGGGAAACAAATTAACCGGAAATGCAAAATTTGAAGACTTCTACAAAATCATCGATGCCGATGGAAATAAAGCATTTACCGTAGCTCCGTTTTCTCCGATTTATGCAGGTGGATATATTCAGGATAAATTTACTTTTAAAGACATTATTTTCAGGCTCGGATTTCGCGTAGATTACTACGATGCCAATACTAAAGTGTTGAAAGATCCTTATTCTTTATATGGCATCATGGGGGCCAAATCATTTCACGAAATCAATGGCACCAACAAGCCCGGATCCATTGGAGATGATTATAAGGTATATGTCACGGGAGAACGCTCTACTACAGTTAGAGCATATCGCAACGGCGACCAATGGTACAACTCATCAGGTACACCTGTGAATTCTTCCGATCAGATCTTTACGAGTAATCTTGTATTCCCGGCTTACGTAGAACCGGAAGATACCATTCGTTCTATCAAAAGGGCTACATTTAAACTCGACGATTCATTTGAAGACTATGATCCTCAAATTAATTTTATGCCGAGGTTGGCATTTTCTTTTCCTATCTCAGACAATTCCAACTTCTTTGCACATTACGATATCTTAGTTCAAAGGCCAACTTCGAATGCATTTGTTTCACCCCTTGAATATTATTATTTTAATGATCAGGGACGCACACCGGCAAATAATCCAAATCTGAAGCCCAGCAAGACCATCGATTACGAAGTTGGTTTCCAACAAAAAATTTCCAATTCATCTGCAATAAAATTATCGGCTTATTATAAAGAATTGAGAAACATGATCAACAGAATAACCTACAGCCGCGTTGCGACTGTTGGGACTTACGACAGCTATGGAAACATCGATTTCGGTACCGTAAAGGGATTTAACTTTACTTACGATTTAAGAAGAACCGGAAATATCGAATTCACAGCTGCCTACACCTTACAGTTTGCAGATGGTACGGGTTCTGATCCGGAATCTCAATCGGGTCTGACCCAGAAGGGAATCAATATCAGAAATATCTTTCCGTTCAATTACGACGAGCGCCACAGATTTGCATTTACTGTGGACTATCGTTACCAGTCAGGCAAGGCTTATAATGGTCCAAGAATTGCTGGCAAAGATATTTTTGCCAACGCAGGAGTTAATCTCCAGATCATCACCGCATCAGGGCGTCCTTATTCGCCGGGAACACAGATCGTCCGTTTTGGCGGATCCGGATTCCGTGGAGATATCAATGGAGCGCGTTTGCCCTGGAATTTTGGAGTGGATATGCGAATAGATAAAAATTTCAGTCTGGTAAAAGGCAAGAATCCACTGGACCTTAATATTTATCTCCGCGTGCAAAACTTATTTGATACCAAGAATGTAATTGCCGTATACAGGGGTTCAGGAGATGCCAAAGACGATGGTTATCTGAATTCTGATCGCGGTGCTGCAGAACTGGATAATGTGATCACTTCTTATGGAGAAGATTACGTCGATTATTTCGTAAACCAATATAACTACAGGGTTCTGAACCCTGACAATTTTACGCTGCCTAGAAGAATATTTATAGGTGCGATATTGGAATTCTAATTTTAAAAATTTAAAAAATAATATGAAATATTCATTTTTTATTTTCATTCTTTTATTGTCTTTTAGCAATGGTGTATTTGCACATAAGCCATCAGAGGCTTATCAAAAACAAAATGCATCCGGCAAAAAATTACAATTGCGAGGGGGTGCCTGTGCACCTGCAACAAAACAAATAGACCTCGACATCAATAACGTCCGGGCAAGACTCCTCAATGGTGGCGATTGCTGGTGGGATCTTAACCGCGGAAGTTATATCGTTCCTAAAGTGGAACCAGGGTCCAACAAAGAAGAAGTTTCTGCAATTTTTGCCGGAGCCGTTTGGGTTGGAGGAAAAGACCCTGCTGGAAACCTTCACATGATGGGTCAGACGTTCAGAAGTTCCAGTGAAAATGATTGCTGGCCAGGTCCATTGACCAATCTTGGAGAAACCGATATGGACATTTGTTTGAAATGGGATCAGTTTTTCACAGTTTTAGGATCAGACATTCGTACCCAGCAAAAAAATTTCAGGCTGGTCAGGGGTATTCGCGATTTGAACATCGATGAAATTCCCGAAGATGTTTTATACTATCCAGCCAGAGGTAATAAATACTTCTCACAGAAATATAATTTTGAATTGCCTGATCCGGTTCTGTATCCTCAGGGTTTAGGTTTGTTCTACGAATATCCCGAATCGGAAGATGGAATCTATCAACCAGAGAAAGGCGAATTTCCGATTATCGATATCCGGGGATGCCCCGAGCCGGTTTTCCCCGACCAAATGATCTTTTGGATTTACAACGATAACGGAGGGATCCACACCAACTCCAATGGAGAGCCCATTCGTATGGAAGTCCAGGTCCAGGCTTTTGGATTTACTACCGGTGATGAGATCAACGACATGACCTTCCAGCGATATAAATTGATCAACAGAGCTCCACAGGATCTCGAGGAATGTTACTTCGCTATGTGGGTCGATCCCGATTTGGGATGTTATTCCGATGATTACATTGGATGCGATATCGACCGCAGTCTGATGTTTATCTACAACATCGATGCTTCGGATGGAAACAACGGTTGCAATTGCGATCGTGGTGTTAACACCTATTGTACTGAAATTCCTGTTTTAGGTGTTGACTATTTCAGGGGTCCTCTTGACACGAATGGTTTGGAGATTGGGATGTCTTCTTTCATGTATTACAACAATCCAAGTGGAGGCGGGAACCACCCGGCTGCCACTACAGACCCGCAATTAGCCACAGAATATTACAATTATCTCACAGGTAGATGGCGCGATGGAACACCATTGACAAGGGGAAACACAGGTTACAATCCTGGCTCTGTGGACTCTTCCAGATATGCCTTTCCTGGCGAACCCAATGACCCTGCTGGCTGGAGCATGTGCTCCGTGCAAGCTCCGGAAGGAGACCGCCGTACATTACAGGCTACTGGTCCTATGTTGTTAAAACCAGGCGCTATCAACGAATTGATCATTGGTGCAGTCTTTGTTCCCGATCAAAATTATCCTTGCCCGGGTCTTGATGAATTGTTTGCAGCCGATAACCTTTCGCAGGATCTGTTTGACAATTGCTTCAGGCTTAAAGACGGTCCTGACGCTCCGGATGTTGATTTTATTGAACTGGATCGCGAACTGGTTATGGTACTTACCAATGATATTGGATCCAATAATTATCATGAGTCTTGGGCAGATAAAGGAATTGGTTTACCTCCAGGGGTGGATAGTCTCTATCGTTTTGAAGGTTACCGCATTTTTCAATTGGCAGATGCATCAGTCACATTGACAGAGGCTGTTATTGCCGATCCTACAAAGGCAAGAGAGATCTTTACCGTGGATCTGAAGAATAATATCACAAAAATTTATAACTGGGTAGGTACAAAAAATCCAAACCCGGATCAGACAACACATCCGATTGTGTATAGTCCTGTCGAAAAGGTTTCAGGTGCGGATGTAGGTATACGCCATACATTCAGAATTAAAGAAGACCAATTTGCGACCAGCGACCGGAGACTGGTCAACCATAAAAAATATTATTTTGTGGCCATAGCCTATGGTTATAACAATTATAAAAGCTATGACCTCGTGGAAAACCTCGGACAAAGAACACAGTATTGTCCTGGCCGATTGAACATCGGGCCGAATGGAGACGGTAAACCATATACGGCGGTTCCCAGACCTCAGGTTTACGAAAAATTAAATGCAGAATACGGACAGGGATTTGAAATCACACGCCACGATGGTGTGGGCGCAGGCCATATCGATCTGAAATTGAAGTCTGATATGTATGATAAAATGCTGAGTCCAAATTTTGATGGGAAAATCACCTATCAGGGGGGCAGTGGTCCGGTTGAAATAAAAGTTTACGATCCGCTTCGGGTTAAAGACGGAGATTACCAGCTTCGTTTTACCGATGCCAATTTGAATAATACAAAATTAGACGACCCGGTAAACTGGATGCTGATCCGGACCAATTCAAACGATACCATTTTTGCTGAATCCGATATCAACCAGTTCAATGAACAGGTTATGAATAAATTCGGAATATCTGTGGCGATAGGTCAAACCGTTGATGCCGGCAGCGATTCCACCAATACTTGTGGAGTCATAGGAGATGGTTTGTATTTTGATTATAAAGATCCCAATGGATTGAGGTGGTTAATTGGCCAACCCGATAACAACGTCGGGCAGGTTGATTTTATACAAACCGGACTCGGACAATCCCGCTATTTATTAGACCCTCAGGAGTGTTTTTCAAATCTGGGTGGCCCGGAAATTGAGGGAACCTGGTATCCTTACAAGCTACCTGCTGATTCGTTTAGTATAACTCCGGTTTGGATTGATCCATTGTCGAAAGTTACACAGGGTACCATGAAAATGTCGGAGCTCAATAACGTAGATATTGTATTTACTTCTGATAAATCAAAATGGAGTCGTTGTGTAGTCATTGAAACCTGGAATTCTAACACGACAATGGATCCTAATTTACTAAAATTGTACAAGAATTTTGCAATTAAAAAGAATCCATCAGTTACTAAAGATGATTTAGATGGAGATGGTTTGCCAGATATAGATACAAACGAGGACAGTACAGGCTATGGTTGGTTTCCGGGATATGCTGTAGATGTTGAAACTGGAAAACGATTAAATATTTTCTTTGGAGAAAATTCATTTTATTCAAGCGATAATGATTTGCTCAATTTTCCTGCCTGTACTCAAAGAGGATTAACAGGAAATGACATGATGTATAATCCAACTGATGAATACGTAATTTTGGATCAAGGATGTCCATTTAATGCACTAATCTCTGAATTAGGAGTTCCTCTGGGAGGTCATCATTACATTTATGTGACCAAGACCCCCTATGATTCCTGTAAGTCCTTCAGAGCAGGTCTGAATTCAACAAGGATTGCAGATAAGAACAGATTATTCCGTGATTTCACCTGGTGTAGTATGTCGGTGATCAATCAGGGAATGCAAATGAATTCATATAAGGATGGTCTGATACCTAATGACGTGACTGTGAGATTGCGTGTGGATAATCCTTACCAATACGCGGTTGGTACCAATGAAAACAAAGGACATAATTTATATTCCTTTACGGTTTCGGGTTTTGAAGCCGATGTTGTGGTTGATCAATCATCCTTTACAAATGCATTGGACAATGTGAATGTGGTACCTAATCCGTACTACGGATTTTCGAATTATGAAACGGGACAATTTTCTAATGTTGTCAAAATTACCAACCTTCCGGCAAGCTGTACAGTAACCATCTACTCTGTCGATGGTAAATTTATCAAGCAGTATAAAAGAGATGAGGTTCCTGTGAAGAGAAGAGGTTCCAATCCGGGCATTGTAGAAACGCAAATCACACCAGATCTCGAATGGGATTTGACGAATTTTAAAAGCATACCGGTATCGAGTGGGGCATATATCATACACATTAAAGAAAACACTACCGGAGCTGAACGCATCGTGAAGTGGTTTGGTGTAGCCAGAAAATTCGATCCATCCGGATTATAATTAGAAAAAATTTAACCTGCCCGGAAAAGAAACCGGGCAGGATTTTTTGAAATTAATAAATTCATGTTTTATGCATAAAAAGTTACTTAGCCTCGTCATCTTATTAAACCTAGCTGTTATAGCCTTTGCGGGAAATCCCGACAGACAGGGAGAGGCGGGCGCTTATGAGTTGTTGATGAATCCATGGCCAAGAAGCGGCGCACTCAATAGCTTGAACGCTTCGCGCGTGGGTGGAATAGAAGCCATGATGCTGAATCCTGCCGGACTTTGCAGGATCAACAATTGGGAATTGGGGATTGCTCAAACCAAGTGGCTGCGACCCAGCGGTATTGAAATCAGCTCAGGAGCTTTCGCTACAAAAGTGGGCAAAAATGGTACATTGGGTATAGCATTGATGAGCATGAACCTGGGTGATATTAAAGTGACTACAACCACTAATCCCGAAGGAACCGGAGCATTTTATTCTCCTAATTTCAGCAATATTGCTATTGGATATTCGCATTTATTTGGCAACAAGATTTCTGTTGGATTCCTTGTGCGAGGAATTTCAGAAGGGATTCAGGACTTAAGTGCGTTTGGTATGTCTTTGGATGCAGGAGTACAATACGTTACCGGTGATGAAAACAATTTTAAATTCGGGATTGCTCTCAGAAATATTGGCGGCCCGATGAGTTTCAGCGGCGACGGGCTCTCAGCGCAGTTAAAAAGTCCTGAAAATACAGACCTCACCTACAACATCAGACTTACACAATTTGAATTGCCATCGCAATTGCATATCGGTGTTTCTTATGATTTTAATCCTTCCGGACAAATTGGTTTCACACCCATTGTCAATTTCACTTCCAATTCTTTTGGAAGAGACGAAATTGGTGCCGGTGTCGATACCAGACTGACTAAATATCTGGATCTAAGAGCTTCTTATAAACTGGAATTGGGAGAGGCTATCGAAGGAGATGTCAATACTGCTCATACAGGTTTAGCCGCGGGAGTCACAATAAATGTTCCTTTGAGTAAGAAGAACGACAGCAGACTGGCTATTGATTATTGTTACAGACATTCTGATCCGTTTGACGGAACCCATCAACTTGGTTTGAGGTTAGAATTTTAATTTTCCCTGAACTAAACAGGGGTATTATGTTGTTGTAATATTTAAAGAGCAAAAAATAAAACGTTTGTCGCCCCAAGCGGCAAGCGTTTTTTTACTTTAATCAGCCAAATAATTGAATCATGAATGGATTGAATTACATGACCCAGGAAGGTTATGATAAGCTAAAGCACGAACTGGATCATTTAAAAACTACCGGCAGACAAGATGCGGCCAAAGCAATTGCTGAAGCCCGGGAAAAGGGCGATCTTTCGGAAAATGCAGAATACCATGCTGCTAAAGATGCACAGGGTATGTTGGAGTTTAAGATTCATGAGCTGGAGAAAAAATTGATGAATGTCAGAATTCTTACAGAAGACGATATCGATACCTCCAGTGTCGCCATGTTAACCAATGTCAGGATTAAAAATCACAAGGCGAACAAAGAAATGACCTTGAAGATCGTTTCTGAAGCTGAAGCGGATGTGAAAGCCAGTCGAATTTCTGTAAATTCACCAATCGGACAAGGGCTCCTGGGTAAAAAAGTAGGAGAAAGAGCCGTGGTCAATACACCTGCCGGCGAAATGGTTCTCGAAGTTCTTGAAATAACCATCTGATGGCAAGCATCTTTACCCGTATTATCGGGGGTGAAATACCCTGCTATAAAGTTGCGGAAAATGAATTTTGCTTTTCATTCCTGGATATTAAGCCCCTTGCCAAAGGCCATTGCCTGGTCATCCCTAAACAAGAAATTGACTATATTTTTGATGTGCCGGATGAGCTTATAATAGAAATGATGTTGTTCTCAAAAAAACTGGCCGTAGCTTTAAAAAAGGTAGTTCCTTGTTTAAAAATTGGAATGAGTGTCATTGGACTCGAAGTACCTCACGCACACATTCATTTGGTTCCGCTCCAGCAAATTTCAGATTTAAATTTTAGCAATCCACGAATGCAATTTTCAGAAGAGGATTACAAAGAACTTGCTGAAAAAATATCTCAGGCATTTTCAAATGTATAATGGCATTTAGTGATTCATTATTAATAGAAAAGCCAATGAATACAAAAGTGAATTACCCTGGAGGGATCACTTTTTCCGGATTCTTTTCTATGAACTTTTTCCACCCCGTGGATGCTTCTTTAGGTTTTTCAGGGGATTTGATTTGAAATGACAGGCATAGGGCAGCTGCCAGTGCATCCGATGCATCAAAATATTTGGAGTTCATTTTAAAATTGAGAATGGATTCCAACATGCCGGCTACCTGTTCTTTACTTGCATTTCCATTTCCGGTAATTGACTTTTTTATTTTTTTTGGTGAAAACTCGTGAATTTCAAGACCCATCACCATGGCTGCGGCAATAGCAACTCCCTGAGCACGACCCAATTTGTGCATACTTTGTGCATTTTTTCCAAAGAATGGAGCTTCAATGGAAAGCGCAAATGGTTGATACTTTTCGATCAGTTCCTGAATGCTTAAAAATATTTCTTTTAATTTATCCTGATGAGAATCGATCGACTTTAAGTGCAAAACATTAAATTCAATAACTGAAGTATGATTATCTTTGAATTCAATGATTCCGTAACCCAGTACATTTGTACCCGGATCAACACCCAAAATGCGAAATGACTTATGCATGCCATGGCAAATGTAATCACGATTGACGAATTGGTGTTCTCATGAATAATAGTCAGGAAGCTTTGTTTTCAATTTGGAAGAATGCGATCAGAAAGCCTGGTTTTACTTGGATGCCTCTCATGGCTTTTGTTGGTTTATGGATTGTACTTCTCAATGAGCTAAACGTATGGAAGTTCAATTTTTATTTTTTTGATTATTATTTTTTAACGGCCCTGTTTTTCATCGTTTTTTTAATTCCCTTCAATATCGGATTTGAGGCATTGAAGTTTTCGGTGATCAGAAGGTCTGGGTTTTCTGTTTGGGACAATGCAATTAAAATTTGCATGGGATGCTGTATGCAATTCTTATTGCCTTTTGGATTGGGAATGGTGACGGGGCGAATTTGGAATTCTAAGGAAATTGATAAACGCGCGCAGATAGAAGCAAGCATTTTAGGTGGTACCATGCAATCAATTAGCAACCTGAGTGGTTTGGTTTTACTGGCAGTGCTTCCAACGACAATGCTCAAGCCAATATCAGGATTAATTCCGGATTGGGGTCGGTATACCATTTTGTCGATATTGTTGTTCTCAGGGTTCATATTATTAGCTACATGGTATTTTAGAAAGTGGCAGGGGTGGTCAATTTGGAAAAAAATAAAACCTCTGGGTTTTATGTGTGTGGGAGAAATAAAATGGAGCTTGAAGAAACTGTCTGGTCTTTTTGCCTGGAGTATGATGCGGTATTTTATTTATTTGTTGCAATGGGTTTTGCTGCTGGCTTTGGTTGGTAAGTTGAGTCTGACCGAGTCACTTGTGGCGGCGATTGTATATTTGATTGTTTTGACCTTTGTCGTATTGCCCCCCGTTTTTTCGGTTGCTTCGCGCAATATTATTGCCTGGACGGTATTTGGTGCTTTTGGCCTGGAACCATCTATGAGCATCTTTTTTAGTTGCCTTATTTTTTTGTTAAACAATGCGGTCCCTGCAATGTTCGGATTTCTTTTTTTGTTAAAAGCAAAAGATGGCTCATAAAATTTGTATAATCTGTGTATTCATTGCTGTAATGTCTGGCCTGGCATTCAATCCGGCAACAAACAGCAAATCCGGGGAATCTGCTTTTGGAAATGGAGAGAAGCTGGTTTATAAGATTTTCTATAACTGGAATTTCGTTTGGCTGACGGCTGGTGAGGTGCATTTTGAAATCAAAGAAGAAGAGGATTTGTTTCATATTGAAGTCACTGGAAAGACATACGCGTCATACGAATGGTTTTATAAAGTGAGAGATAAGTACCATTCCTATATTGATAAAACAAGCGGTTTGCCAAAACTCTACATCCGCGACATCCAGCAAGGTAATTACAGAAGATATGAAAAGGTAGTTTTCGACTATGATAAACGAATGGCCTACAGCTATACAGGAAGAACCATGTCAGATTTGAAGCTGACTGAAATTCCATTGGATAAGCCCTATTACGATATGATTTCGTGTATGTATTATTTGCGAAGTCAGGATCTGCAGAAATTCAGTACAGACAAGAAAACGACGTTTAATATTTTGCTCGATGATGAAAAATATGAATTGGGTTTAAAGTTTAAGGATTATAAAAAATCCTTTAAAATTAAAGATTCAGGGACGTACCGGATCTTTCATGCAGTCGCAGATGTCATTTCTGGTCATGTGTTCGACAAGGATGCCAAAATAAAATTGTATGTAGGTGACGACCACAATTATCTGCCTGTTTTGATTGAATCACCCCTGGTGGTAGGTTCAGTAAAAGCCATATTAAGTAGTTGCAATAATTTAAAACACCCTTTCGACTCCAAAATAGAATGAGCAGAAAAACCAAAAAATTCCCCGATAGAAGAACAGGATAATACTTTGGGGATCGAAGGATGAGTCAATTATAAAGTCGAAATCATAACTTTTCAACATCTTCTAAAAGATACATTAAACGGTTGATGTCGACTGAATTTAAAATAAGCTTGCCTTTAATGTCAATAGGCTCTGATGTATAGGGAATGGGCTTGTTGGCTTTTATTTCGACGACGGTTTCCGGCCCGGCTTTTCCGCAAAAAAAACAACTGGCGTATGGGAACGCAGAAAACACAAATTCTGTATGGCTCTTGAATCCATCTGTAGGGATAATATAGCCTTTCAATTGTATGATCTTTCCTTCAAGCGCTTTGAGTTCCTTACTGAATATGGGTTTATCTACCTTAATACCAAGTAACTCGTCGTATTCTTTTTTATAGGTTACTTTCGCTAAAGCCGGCCACATGTTTTGAGCCTGTGCCTCAGTTATAAATGCCATACAAACAATGGTTAGTATGGTCATGGCCCCATGTTTAGAAATAGATTTTATAATGTGCGTATTCATGATTCTTGGCTCAAGGTAAGGTGAATGTCGGTTTTCATGGCCCGGATGGCTGGTATCAAAGCTGCAATCAGACTCAATAGGCAGGCAGCTAACGGGATCATCCATTCTCCTGGAACGAGGACAGATGATCTGATGCCATACTTCATTTCAAGTTGAAGTGTGGGCTCGAGAATGGCAAGAGCTCCGTGAGCCAGCAGCATCCCGGCAATTATGCCGGTGATCGTCAACAGAGTGGCCTCTGCCAAAATCCACAACACGATTTTTAAAGGGCTTGCACCTGCAAACCTCAGCAAAGCCAGTTCGTATTTACGTTCTTCCATAGCTTGCCATAAACTGATAAACAAACTAAGCATGGAAAGCAAGATAAGAGCCAGAAGTACAAATGAAAGCAATTCACTGGCTGTTCCTGTAAGTTCGTATAAACGGTTAAGCTCAATGGCAGGACTTGCTGCCATGATTGAAGTATTCTCGTTGATGCTCCTGCCAAAATTCAAACTTTGAATATTAGTGCCTTTAAACTCCAACAGCAATGAGGTGACAGATCCCTCAGTTTTGATAAGATCTTCATTACTGAGGCAGGCTGGCCCATGGTGATGTTCGGAATGATCCTCAGCCAGTTCGTCGTGATGCAAAGCCCAGTATGAAGATATAGTCACGAATATCAATTGGTCGGTCACCGTCCCGCTTTGATTTAAAATACCCTGGACTTTAAACTGGTGCGAATCGTGCTGATGGGCATTTTCATTGTCTGATTGAAATCCATGTCCGGAAATGAAAGTATCTCCTAAACGAAGGCCTGTTTTCCGGGCAACTTCTGAACCGAGTACAGCTTTGAAATCGTCATCAAAATTATGGCCTTCCCGAATTCTGGCATTATAAAAATCGAGGAAAGCCGTGGTAGTGCCTACCAGTCTGAATCCTGCATATTGATCTCCAAGTGCCAGAGGCAACGCTTGTTGAATAATTGGGTGATTTGATCTCAGGAATGCCTTAGATTCTTTCAGTGATATATTGCCGGTTGGAAAATCTAAATGAAATAAATTGCAGAGAACGGATTGGAGCGGACTTCCTTTTGCAGCGAGAATGAGGTCTGTTTTGCCCAGGTTTTTATTGAAGTGATTTTCAAATTGACTGTTTACCAATAAGCCCAGTGTGATGAGGCCTCCGGAAAAAACGAGTAATAGCAGATTGAAGCCGGTATTCAGCCGCCGGTGCCATAAATTCTTCCAGGCCAGATGAAAGGCATTCATGTAAGCAGGATTTGGGTTTCGAAATAATCTTTTAATCTCGAATCATGGCTCACCACGACCAGGGAAGCCTTGTGGATTTCTGCCTGGTCTGAAAGCAATTTTGCCACGACAAGAGCACGTTTGTCATCTAAAGAAGAAGTTGGTTCGTCTGCCAATAACAAAGCTGGTTGATTGATCACTGCTCTGGCCAGGCTGAGCCGTTGAGCTTCCCCCTGTGATAAGGAATTTGGAAGTTGCTTTGCTTTGTCGCTGAGATCGAGTATTTTCAATAGTTCTATGATGCGATCCACATCCTTCTTTCGACCGGAAAGTTTTTGAAAAAGTTGAAGATTTTCAGTAATATTCAATGCATTTAAAAAATGAGGCTTTTGTAATACAAGCCCAATGTGGGCAGCCCGGAATCGGTCGTGTTCATGCATTGGCAACTTTTGAAATTCCTGTCCGGCAATTTGAATACTTCCGGAATCAGGAATGAGCAATCCTGCGAGTAAATGCAATAAAGTAGTTTTTCCGCAACCAGAGGGGCCTAATATCAATACGGCTTTACCTGCTTCGCATTGTATATCAGGAAATTGAAATACGCGATTCGCAGAGCGATACTTGAAGGAGACCTGACTGGTAGATAACATGTTATTGTCAATAAAAAAAGCTGTACATCAGGCACAGCTTTCATTTTTAAGATTTATATGAACGATTACTTCATTAAAATATAACACAAAAATATCTTATTGCTTAACCCATTTTTTTGTCGTACTCGATCCACCACTTTCTATTTTTGCAAAATAAATACCTTTCTCGAAGTGCTGAACATTCAGTTCAAAACCATGGTTTTGCAATTGAATGCTACTGTTATACATAACTTTTCCCAGCAAATTCGTAATGACCAAGTTTGCATTTTTTTGTAGGTTTTCAGGGAAAATAATATTTAATTTCTGAAATACCGGATTGGATTGGATGTGGAAGGGAAGAATTTTCTCCTGAGTGGTGGCTGTAATGACATCATTCGCTGATCCGCTGTTCAGGATCTCTTTGGTCGTTTCTTCCTGCACCCATACCAACGTATAAATTTGATTAGGCACCCAGGAAGGCTGGAGGGTATATGTAAAGGATTTGGCAACGGATCCACCCTGATTGCTGAGATCTATTTCATCGCCACCTGCATCGCTTGCAAAATCTCTGAATACATCGTAATGAACTTTTTCGCCATTGGGTGAAGCATATTGCAAAACGCGTTCGACAATGGCAGCATAGATGCGATATTTACCTGCTGGTTTTGTACCTAATGTTTTGATTTCAATATTCGAAATTCGCATATCCGTACCGGCATCTTTAACTAAAATCTGTATAGGGGATTCTTTTTTTATTTCAGCATCCATGAATGAAGCATTGACAGAAGATGCAGATTTTTTTGTTGTACCGTTGAAAACGATGGTAGGAGTGCCTAGAATTCCATAAAAGTTGCTGCGTTGATTTTGGTCATCTTTATTCGCCTGATAGAGCAGACAGGCCGAATAAGGAATCGGAGGGTGAATGGATATGTGATGATATTTGTCTTTATAATTATTTAAAAGGTTATAGTAACCTGGATTTGTCGCCGCACAAACCCCGCAACGTGTATTGGTGAAGTGTTCCATAAAAACATAGCGCTTGGCTTGCGAAAAAGAATGGCTAATTACAGATAGGAAACAAAAAGAAATAAGTAATTTTTTAGTCATGTTCATCATATTTAAGTTTCGGAATGCAATAATAACGAATGGTTGTTGAAGATGTTTAAGAAAACCATAGGCTTCTATATTAATTTTAGTTAAATAATTTCAGGCGCCCCCCTTCCAAAATTGCAACTTTGTCGTGGCTTGTGGAAAGTTGACGAATACGATTAATTCCAGAATATAATTCTGTTTCAATTCCAGTTTTTTGGCTAAAACCAAATATTTTGTTGTTTTTTATCTTATATATGGACTTGCTGTTGAGGCTGGCTGTTTCGAGGTCGGGGTCTTTCCAATGATCATGTTCAAAAAGTTGGGTGGTGAAGCTTTGTATCCCGACGTATCTGCAAATGAAATAGATTTTATCCTGAAACTTTAAAATCGAGACATCTCTCCCTTTGACAGGTAAGTTTAATCCGCTATAAATAGAATTTTCAATTTGTTGCGTGTGATAATTTTTGATATAGAGTTTATTTCCGTCATATAAGATCAGCCGTTCGCTATCAAAGTGACAAATCCTTGTGTTTTCACTCAATTCGGGTTCATACAATGTTTGGATTAAATGCAACTGGGCATCGAACAGGCTCATTTGGAAATCTCCTGGATAGTATAAAATAAGTTTAAAAGGGTCGCTGACATCCAGTGCAACTTCATTCCAGTTGTTTTGAAGAGTCGTCTGGTGAAGCAACTTAAAATTTACATCGTATTTTAATAAAGTTTTATCGGATTGACGGAGAACATATATATTTCCAAGTGGATCCAATTGTATCAAATCTGCCTGAATCGCGGTATCCAGCAACAATTTTAAAGTCTGTGAATACGCAGACGTGAAAACAGCAATCCAGAGTAAATTAAGAATAAGGAAAAACCTGGTCATTCTTATAAAAATTAAGTTGAACATGGCCACCTTCCATGCTGGCATATGACCTGAAGCTAATCCAGTCTCCTAAATTTATATAACGGGATTTTTTATTCGACAATAAATAGTCGATTGGCAAATGACGGTGTCCAAAAATATAGTAATCACAATCATTTTCGGGTAGATGTGATTCGGCAAATTGAATCAACCATTCTTTTTCAGGTCCTAAAAACTGCTGAACCGCATCCTGTGCTTCCCTGCTTTTTGAACTGAAATAGTTGGCTAAACCGATGCCGACATCCGGATGAAGCCATCTGAACATCCTTTGGGCAAGTGGATTGGTAAATAGTTTTTTAACCAGTTTATAACCATGATCTCCCGGACCGAGTCCATCGCCGTGACCAATAAATAATTTTTTGCCCTGAATTTCCCTGATGATTGGATTTTTGTAAATTGGAATATCCAACTCCTTTGTAAAATAATCAAACATCCAAAGGTCGTGATTGCCGGTAAAAAAGTGAACAGGTATATTTTTTTTTCGCAACGCATACAAGGCGGAAAGGATACCTGTATATCCTCTGGGAATCACTTTTTTATAATCAAACCAAAAATCAAAAACATCTCCTACAAGGTACAATTCAGCTGCATGATCTGAAATGCTTTCAAGCCAATTCAGGATGTGCTGCTCCCTATCCTTACTATGTTCAGTTTCGGATTTCAGGTGAAAGTCGGATGCAAAATAAACGACTGCCAAAAGATAAATTATGTGGGATCAGTAAACCTGGGATCTGCTTCCATAACAGTGCCACAATTGGGGCAGGTCCTGAGTTCTGAAGAGTTGTAATATTCCTTGAACCGTGGTAAGAAGTCTTTTTCAATATTTTCAAGATGAAAATAACTATCGTGAAGTTTGGTATTGCAATTCTCGCAAAACCACATCAGGCCATCCATATCCTGTTCGCGCCGTTTTGCTTCGATGACCAGTCCGATGGTTCCCGCGGGTCTCATCGGTGAATGGGGCGTTTTCGCAGGAAGGAGAAATATTTCCCCTTCGCGTATGGGTATGTCCACAGGTTTTCCATCTTCCTGGATCCGTACCGTGATATCGCCCTCTAATTGAAAAAACCATTCTTCCGTTTCGTTGTAATGGTAATCTTTCCTCGCATTCGGGCCTGCAACGACCATAACAATAAAATCATCGGCTTCCTGATAGAGGTTCCGGTTGGCAACAGGTGGTTTGAGTTCAGAGCGATGTTCTTCCACCCATTTTTGGATATTAAAGGGTCTGCGTACAGGCATGGTTTTAAAATTTAGGATAAAGATAGTTCATTCAGGCTAAAGGCAAAAGGCTGAAGGGAAAATGGAGGATGGGGTCTTTCTTTACTTTTTGAGATAATCCTTCACGGCATTACCCCTTCCACATTTGGGTACGACTTAAAAACTGCTTTTATTTTATTCTGGTAATGTTATGTTCACGCTTTAGGCAGTAAGTAGTACATCCAAAATAAAGTGGCTGATCTATTTGTAATCTTTTAGAAAAGAAATCGACCTTTAAAAAAAACCGAAAAAGGCATCCAGCTTGATCCAATGCAAAAGTTTATACAACTTAATAAAAGACTTCTAAAAATTCGTTGCACAAAGCACTATAAATGGATAAAGACATTCCATTATTTTAAAAGTTATTTCAAAATCGATGATAATATTTTAATCCATACGAAACATTATTTCAATTGTTCCAAATCAAATATAATTTTCAGAGTTTATGATTCGTTAAATTATTTATTCGGGTACAAGAGAAATTTATATGAAATGAAATTTGAGTGATTGTATGGAAGGCATGGCCACAATTATGAACCTAACATTTACCATAATTAAGAATTTGCAGGATTTAGGCTAATGTAAGGATTTGCTCTTCAAATCTGTTCATCTCACAATTCATTAAATCCCCTTAAAATCCGTTAAATCCTGTCAACTTTCCACTACTTTTGCAAATCCTAATGATATTTCCTAACAAATCAAGATCATGCGTTTAATTTTTATAGTATTGTATTGTTTTGCAAATTTGCCAGGCCCCGCTGCTCAATCTCTCAAAACGCCATTTGAAAAAAACAACAACCAAACATCTACCTATATAGATTGTATCAACTTTTATAAAGCGCTGGAGAAAAAATCGGGCTTGGTAAAAGTTTTTGAAGCAGGTCCATCTGACGTTTCTTTGCCCATTTACACGGTCGTATTGAGTAGTAAAAAAAATTTTACTCCTGAAAAAAGCCGGAAAGCCGGCAAAGCCATATTATTTATAAATAACGGAATTCATCCGGGCGAACCGGATGGCATCGAAGCTTCTATGATGTTTGCACGCGATCTCGTATCAGATCCCAATCAGGCAAAAATTCTGGATGAAATCAGCATCGTAATTATTCCGATCTACAATGTGGGCGGTAGTCTGCTACGAAATAAATATTCTCGGGTCAACCAGAACGGTCCCGATGAATACGGATTCAGAGGCAACGCACAAAATCTGGACCTCAACCGCGATTTTATCAAATGCGACAGCAGAAATGCAAAGACCTTTACCCAATTGTTCAGACATTGGGATCCCGATATTTTTCTCGAAACCCACACAACAGATGGAGCTGATTACCCTTACCTGATGACCCTTCTTTCCAGCCAAAGACATAAGCTGCAAATTGAATTGGCAAATTACATTTATAAGCATTTCATCCCTCCCTTTATAAAATCGATGTCTGAAAGAAATTTAGATGTGATCCCTTATGTAAATTCAGAAGGAGATCCTTCCGGAGGAATTTTTGATTTTTTAGACTCACCACGATTTTCTACAGGATATGCAGCACTTTTTCATTGCATGGGTTTTCTGGCCGAATCTCATATGCTGAAACCCTATAACGCAAGAGTAAGTGCACATAAATTGTTGATGCAAAAGCTTGCCGAACAAACCCGGTTGCAGAAAAATGAACTGCTCCGTGTTCGCGAAGAAGCCAAATCAGCAGCTACTAAAAGTAAGACTATGGATATACGCTGGAAAATCGACAAGTCGCGCTGCGATAGTTTGTATTTTACAGGTTATACTGCTGAAAAAAAAATCAGTGAGCTTACGGGTTTAGAACGCATCTCATACGATAAAAATAAACCTTATTCAAAAAATATTCCCTATTACAATGTTTGCCAACCGGTCAAAACTGTGAAACGTCCAACGGCATACTTCGTACCTGCCGCTTTTGAAATGGTTATCGAGAGATTGAAATGGAACGGTGTACAGATGCATCGTCTCGAAAAAGACAGTCTGGTTCGGGCTCATTATTATAAAATTAAAAATTTCAAAAGCGTTTCTAAACCTTATGAAGGCCATTTTATGCATCAGGAGGTTGAAACAGAATCCATAAGAGATTCGCGAATGTACTTCAAAGGGGATTACATCATTTACACCCAACAACCTGCAATACGTTATATCGTTGAAACGCTGGAACCCGAAGCTCACGATGCATTTTTTGTTTGGAATTTTTTTGATCCCATACTTCAAAGAAAGGAATACTTCAGCGACTATCTTTTCGAAGATCTGGCTGTATCTATACTTGAAAACGACCGGGACATTAAAAAAGAATTTGAAGAGAGAAAGTTGAACGATTCCCAATTTGCTCGGAGCAGCAGAGCCATGCTCGAATTTATATATGACCGTTCAAAATATGCAGAACCGGGCTACCGATTATATCCGGTAGCATTAATTTATCAGGAAGATTGATGAGTACCGGCATCTTTTTGCTGTTTTTCGTGTACACTTTTGAATAGCTCATGGTTTTTTAATACGCTGGCTCTATTTTGATTTGTCAGATTAGATTTGTCTATAATTAACCCAATCTCTGCATTAGAATTGAAAATATACTATATATTGTTGATTATCAATATATAATTTCAAATATATTGCAATAGAAAGGTGATTTACAAAAACCCTATACAAAGCTTATTGCTTCTTGCTTTAAGCTAAGTAACTGGATTCCATGGCATGAATTGGGATTAACATTCAACCTTGTCATTTGAATGACATTCGCTTATCTTTGCACACCCTTTAAATTGTGATATGGGAAGGATATTTGAAGTCAGAAAACACAAAATGTTTGCTCGTTATGCCAAAATGAGCAAGCAGTTTGCACGCATCAGTAAGGAAGTATTTATGGCGGTAAAGGCCTCAGGCCCCAATCCCGATAGCAATCCAAGGTTGAGGGCTGCATTCCAGAATGCAAGGGCCTGCAACATGCCTAAAGACAGGTTGGAAGCGGCGATTAAAAAAGCAGCATCCAAAGACGAGAAAGATCTGGAGATCCTTACTTATGAAGGCTATGGTCCATACGGTGTTGCTGTTTTAGTTGAGACCGCTACAGACAATCCTACCCGAACCGTAGCCAACATCCGTTCCTACTTTAATAAATATGGCGGGAGCCTTGGTACTTCCGGAAGTGTGGAATATTTGTTTGAACACAAATGTAATTTTCGGATCAGGAAAAAACCAGGAATGGATCCGGAAATGCTGGAACTGGAGCTCATTGATGCGGGTTGCGAAGAGCTCAATGAAGATGGAGAAGAACTTGTAGTCTATGGAAATTTTGACGGCTTTGGCAGTCTGCAGGATTATTTTGAAAAACACGAAATTGAAATTATTTCTTCTGGTTTTGACCGGATACCAACTACGACTAAAAAACTTACCCAGGAACAGGAGGAAGAAGTCAATAAATTGTTGGATAAAATTGAAGAAGATGAAGATGTTCAAAACGTCTTTAGTACCATGGAGTGATTTCCATAATAACCCAAAGCATTTTTAAATGAGCACTTTCAGCGAAGATTTTTTGTTGAATGTCAGATTGCATCGCATTGCTCTTTTGGTTTTGCCATTTCTGATTTATGCAAATACGCTCAACCATGAATTTGTGCTGGATGATGGTATCGTAATCACTGAAAATAAATTCGTTAAACAAGGTTTTTCGGGTATTGGTGAATTGCTTACCAAAGATTCATTCTATGGCTTTTTCAAAAAGCAAGGAAAAGAAAAATTGGTTTCCGGAGGAAGGTACAGACCCATGAGTTTAATCGTTTTTGCTGTGACCTATGAACTCTTTGGTGCAAGTCCGTTTGTATTTCATTTTCTGTCCATTCTGATCTATGCCTTGTTGGGCTTGGTCATGTATGTTTGTCTCCAAAAATTATTCTCATTGAAACTGGGTCAAGCCTCCAGACCTTTTTCACTCCTCACATCCTTGTTGTTTATAACTCACCCCGTCCATACGGAATGCGTGGCCAATGTGAAAGGAATGGACGAGAGCCTGGCCTTGTTGTTTTCACTTTTAGCGTTTGTTTTTTTTCTTCAATACCTTGAAGTCAAAAAATATCAGATGATTGCAATTTCTGGTTTTTGTATGCTGCTCGGACTCCTGTCGAAAGAAAATGCAATAGCCTATGTAGTTTTGATACCCTTAGGCACATTTCTTTTGCACGATTACAATAAATCGCAGTTGGTCAGGGCCTCAATGGTATTGATGATTGCGGGACTTATTTTTGTTTTAATGCGAGCAAATACTTTGGGTTTAAACCCATTTACCAGGCTGTCGACCGAACTTATGAACAATCCGTTCATGAAACTTGAAAATGGTCAGAAAGTGGCCATGAATATTTTTGAAAAAACCGGGATCATCACTTATTGCCTTTTTGAATACCTCCGGCTATTGATCTGGCCGCATCCGCTTACCCATGATTATTATCCCAAGCATATTCCATTGTTAGGTCCCTTTTCCTGGAAATCAATTTCGGCAGTAGTGATTTACACTTCAGCCATCGCTACCGCTTTGTGGAGTTATAAAACACTCCGGGTATTTACTTATTGTGTTGCATCATACATCCTTCCTTTGTTTTTAGTTTCGAATATTATGTTCCCGATAGGAACAAATATGGGGGAGCGATTTCTTTTTATGCCTTCATTGGGATTTATCATTGGTCTTGTCTTCCTGTTGCTGAAATTTAATCATCTCAATTACCAGAGGAGCTTTTATATGCTCATGCCACTTTATGTGCTGTTCTCTTTTTTAACGATCAACAGAAATCCAGCCTGGAAGTCCAATAAAATATTATTTGATACCGATTTACATACCTCTGCACAAAGTGCAAAAATTCACAATGCTGTAGCAGGTGTTCTTCTCGAATCGGTACCTTCGATAAAAGATAGTGCCGAGATTCGAAAAATTACCAGCAAGGCCAGAATGGAACTGGAAAAAGCGCTTCAAATTCATCCACTTTACATGGAGGCACATTTGCAAATGGGGAATATTTATTATTACGAAAAGGACTACGCAAATGCGATTGAGAAATACAATTATTTATTGAGTCATTTACCGGAGGACGAAGATGCATTCAAGAACCTGCAAATGGCCTTGCGCGAGCGCGGCAGGCAATTGGGTCAATCCGGTAAACTTCAGGAAGCAACTGATTTTATCAAAAAGGCTTTGGGCATGAACCCAGGTGATGCAGAATGTTTGATGCTGATGGGAATTGCTGAAGGATCTGCAGGAAATAATGATGTAGCCATTGAATATTTCAGAAAAGCAATCCAGATGGAACCTAAAAATGCACAAGCTTATTTTAACCTGGGTATTGCTTTTAAAAATTCGGGCGACGCGATTAAATCAGATTCCATGTTTAACGTTGCAAAAGTAATTGATCCACAGATTTTACAAAAGAACGGCCTGATCGACCAATGAAAATAGTAAAATGCATTTTAATTCTAATATGCTTCTATGGTCGCGCCACCGGTCAGGATAATTTTAACTTGAATGGTCCCGATACCCTGCTCAAAAAAATGACACTTGAGGAAAAAATCGGACAGTTATTTATCATCCGTTCTTTTTCAAACGAAAACGAAGAGCAAACCAGGGATGTCATTCATACAATCAAAACTTTTGGCGTTGGAGGAGTGTGTTTTTTTAAAGGGACTTTGGCTGGAATGACTCAAAAAATAGATACGTATCAGACCGTTTCCAAGTGGCCATTGCTGATGAGTATGGATGGCGAATGGGGATTGGGGATGCGGCTAACAGATGTTTCCAGGTTTCCTAAGCAAATGTGCCTGGGTGCATTAACGGATAATAAACCCATTTACAGAATGGCATATGAAATGGCCAGTCAAATGAAATTGGTTGGACTGCATATGAATTTCGCTCCTGTCGCAGACATCAACAACAACTTGCTCAATCCTGTGATTAACGAACGTTCGTTTGGATCAGACCGGCGAATGGTCACCGCTAAAGTATTTGCTTATATGCTAGGCCTTCAGGATGGTGGCATTTTAGCCTGTCTGAAACATTTTCCCGGACATGGAGATACGGAAGTGGATTCTCATAAGGATTTGCCAGTGCTTCCTTTTTCGAAGTCAAGACTTGACAGCCTTGAACTGTTTCCTTTTGCTGTACTCAGTAAATTTCAACCTGCTGCAATGATGGTTGGGCATTTGCATATCCCTCGTCTGGACAGCACTCCAAATATGTCCGCAACGCTATCCGAGAAAATAAACCATCAAATCCTTCGGGAGGAATTTGGATATGAGGGCTTGATTATAACCGATGCCCTTGAGATGGAAGGCGTTACCAAACATTTTTCAGATGCAGAAATCGCTTTGTTTGCTTTTAAAGCCGGCAACGATATGCTCTTGCTCAGCAGAAATATTTTTGAAGCGGGTAATGCTATAAAAGATGCTATTCAAAGAGGTGAAATTTCAGAAAGGCAGTTGGACGAGAAAGTGAGTCGGATTCTAAATTATAAACACAAAGTAGGTTTGTTTGCGCAGCGAATACCTGATCGTCCCGAAGGATTATTAAAATCATTCAACAAGAGGATCGCAACGCACAATGACCAATTATACAGGAAAGCCATGTGCCTGGGGAGAGACCCCCAGAATCTCATTCCGATCAGAGATATTCCGGCCAAAATAATCACATTAAAGCTAGGAAAGCCAACAGCCGCAACTTTTTTGTCGCGAATTAATGATTATGCAGCTGTTTCAAATTATAGTCTCGAAGATACATCGCAGTGGAATGATCAACTCGGAAAAGCGATTTCAGAAGCCGAACTGATCATTATTCATGTACACGGACTGAGCTTTAATTCACAAAAATCTTTTGGATTAGATCTGCTAAACCTGCAGAAACTTAACCCGCATCTCCGTGAAAAAAAATGTATAGTAGTGATGTTTGGTTGTCCATACGTAGCCATGTATTTTCCTCAACACTGCAGTTTGTTTCTCGCTCATGAAGAGAATGAATTGAGCATGGATATTGCTGCTCAAATGCTGTTTGGAACTGATCCGATTGTTGGAACAGTTCCAATGATGGTTTCTAATGCATTGCAACAAGGAAAATCAATAACCCGACCCTCCCTTTTGAGGATGGGCTATTCTATTCCGGAAACCCAGGGAATGAGCAGCGATAGTCTTGAAATTATTGATAGTATAGTTTATGAACTGATCAGTCAGAAGGCGGCTCCGGGTTGTCAGGTCGCTGTAGCACGCAACAATAAAATAATTTATCAGAAGTCATTTGGCTATTTGGATTATGATTCCTTGAGGAGAGTGGAGAACAATACTATATACGATCTGGCATCACTTACAAAAATTGTCACCACTGCCCCTATTCTATTTCAACTTGAAGACAGAAATAAGATAAAAGCTTCAGATAAGTTCTCCGACTATTTTGAATTATTCCGCAACACCAATAAAGAACAACTCACATTTAAAGATTTTATGATGCACCAGGGAAGATTGCTTTCGTGGATCCCGTATTATAGAAGCACATTAGTTCCAGTCGATAGCCCGGGTCTATATAATCCATTATATTACGATACAATTCCATCCAAGCAATATAATATTCCTGTATGTGAAGGGATGTTCCTCCGGTCGGATTTTGTAGATACGATATTGCAGGTTATTGCTGATTCCAGATTACTCGAAGAGCGAAAATTTAATTACTCTGATCTTGGTTTTTATTTTATACCCAAGTTGGTGCAGCAAGTCACCGGAAAAAACTTTGAAAGATATTTTCAAAAAGAGATATCTGAAAAGTTAGAACTTAGAAATGTTTTATTTAATCCAATAAGAAAAGGAATTCCAATAGAAAGTATTGCTCCTACCGAAATGGATCCATATTGGCGGAAGCAAAGAATACAGGGATATGTGCATGATATGGGTGCCGCCATGATGGGAGGAATCAGTGGACACGCAGGATTGTTTGGAAATGCACATGATGTACTCAGATTGATGCAATTGTATTTGAACAGAGGCCAATATGCAGGAAGGGAAATTCTGAAGGCATCTTCCATTGGTAAAAAAATGACAAGAGATTGGGAGTTTCAGAGAAGGGCTTATTTGTTTGATATGCCCCAACTAAAATCCGATTCGATTAAGCCTTATGTATCGAGCCTGGCATCGAATAGAACAATTGGGCATCAGGGCTTTACGGGTACCTGCGCCTGGGCAGACCCCGATGCCCAAATTAATTATGTATTTTTATCCAACAGGACTTTCCCTTTAGCCGAAAATAATAAATTGCACAAAGAGCGTTACCGGACCAGGATTCAGGAAATTCTATACAAAGCTATCATACCGGATGCTGGTGAAAATCCATATTTTCGTAATGTCAGTTCGGGTTCGGGGGCAGGTCCGTAAAATGCTAACTTTAATCATTCATGTGGCTTAATTTAAAAATCGCATTGCGTTATCTCGTTGGTAAAAAATCATCCCAGGCAATCCATTGGATCACCGGTATTTCGATTTTTGGGATAGCTGTGGGCTCTGCTGCCCTGATCATTGTTTTATCTGTATTCAATGGATTTGATGAACTCGTAACCGGAATGTTCAGTAAACACAATCCTGACATTAAGATCATTTCCAAAAATTCCAAATATTTTACAGAAGATTCCACGTTGGTACAGAAAATTTCAAAAGAAGCATATGTAGAATTCTTATCGCGTTCATTCGAAGAAGTTTGTATGTTTCAATATAAGGATGCTCAGGAATTTGGAATCATAAAAGGTGTAGAAAAGAATTTTCAGGAGGTTAGCCGGGCCTCAGAGGGAATGATCGAAGGAGAATTTACGCTCCTGGATGGTAACAGACCACTTGCCAATATTGGGTCTGTTCTGCGCAACAAATTAGGCGTGAGCTTGCGGGAATTTCATGAACCGGTCAGGATATTTTTGCCAGATTCCAAAACCGATCAAATTCAAAATGCCAGTTATCAGGATTTTTTATTGCAGGCACAGTCCATTTTTATTTTTCATCAGGAAAGCGATTATTCTACAATTATAACGGATCTCAATTATTTACGGTCTAAATTAGGAAAAACAAAAATTCTTAGTTCCATAGACCTTAAGTTAAAATCCGGATTTGATACAAAATTTGTAATTGAAACACTGGAAACTTTGTTGGGCAATGATTACATAGTAAAAGACCGGTACCGTCAGGACGAAGCTTTTCTGAAAATCATGAAACTTGAAAAATGGCTTTATTACGCATTGTTCAGTCTTACCATTTTGCTCGTATCGTTTACGGTGGTGGGTGCGCTGTGGATGATTGTTTTGGATAAGCGGTTTGATATTTCAATCTTAAAATCATTGGGAATGGCTGACCAACGAGCACAAAATATCTTCATCCTGTTGGGTTTATTGATTTGTTCATTGGGATTGATTATTGGGTTTTTTCTCGCTGTTGGTTTTTACATCATTCAGAAAAAATACGGCCTTATTGGGATCCCTGCGGAATTTGTCATCGATAGTTTTCCCATGCAAATGCGAAAGATTGATTTTGTGATCGTTTTGACCACAGTATTGATTATTGGTTTGCTGGCTTCCATAATGCCTAGCAAAAAAGTAGCAGGAATCAATCCCGTATTTCATGAAGAATAATTGACTAATTTTGCGCCCATGGAAGATTGGGAATTGGATTTTGAGTGGCTGCGTATCAGGCACTTCGTTAGAGATCGCCTGGGTTCCAAATCACTGCCTGATCTGAATGCAATTTTACTATTAATTGGTATACAAGAACTTGGAAGATTAAAACCGGGGAAATTTACCAAAGAAGAGAAAACCGACCTGATGCATATAGCCAGCTGCAAACTGTTGAGTGAAGATGGATATTATGCCCTGAAAGGTCTGGATCAGGATGGATGGCCACATTTTGAAAGTCTGAAACCATTTTTGATTAAGGGTGTTAGTGCTCAGGAACGCTATCTGAAAGAAAAAGCGGTATCTTTTTTCAAATTACAATACGCAGCAGAGCTTTCCGTTGAGTTGAATGCACCGATTGATGAATTGAAACCATAAATTGATATGACTAAGTATTTATTTCTTATTGCATTTTGTTTTGTTTTTACTTTTTCATGTAAAGACGGAGGTAAATCCTCTGCCAAGGGAACTCTGGCGGTTATTGAAACATCCCATGGCAACATCAAAATCAGGTTGTATGACAGTACTCCAAAACATAAAGAGAATTTTATCAAACTGGTTAAAAGCGGATTTTATGATGGTTTGTTATTTCACCGCGTGATCTCTGGTTTTATGATGCAGGGAGGTGATCCTGTATCCAAAGACGCTCCTCCGGGTATTATGTTGGGCAATGGTGGTCCGGGATATACCATTCCCGCTGAAATTGGAGCCAAACATTTTAAGGGAGCTTTGGCTGCAGCCAGGCTTGGCGATTCGGCCAATCCGAAAAGAGAATCTTCCGGTTCCCAATTTTATATTGTTCAGGGAAAACCGGTAAGTTCAGATGAGTTAATTATGATGACCCGTAGTAAAAACATTGCCTATACTGAAGAAGATAAGAAAAAATATGCAACGCTGGGAGGTGCACCATTTCTCGATGGAGAATATACCGTTTTTGGCGAAGTGGTCGAAGGGTTGAATGTCGTGGATGCGATCTGTAGTCAGCCTTGTGAACCAAACAGCCGACCAGTGACCGATGTAAAAATGAAAATAAGAATGCTCTAAATTATATTAATAAGCGATCATGATGTTTCCTCCAAACCGTTTTATTTCCTGGATTTCCATAGCTTTAATTTTTTCGTCCTGTGCCCGGAAATCTGAATTGTTTCAAATCCGCCAAAATCAGGTAAAAATGCCGGCAGAAGTCCAGTTTGAATGCCAAACTGAAAATTTTGATCGCCTGGAATGGAATTTTGGCGATGGTAAAACGTCTGCCGAAAAAAATCCAAAGCACCGGTATTTGAAATCGGGAATTTACAATGTTCAATTAAAAGTTATAAAAGGAAAAAAAATGGATATTTCTCAGCATAAAATTGAAATTTTGCCTCCGGAGGGTTGTGTAATTAGCATTGAAACTCCCTTTGGAACCATGTTGGCCAAATTATACGATCAGACTCCACTCCACAGGGACAATTTTTTTAAACATGCAGAAGAAGGGTTTTACAACGAATTGCTGTTTCATCGCGTCATAAGTGGCTTCATGATTCAGGGTGGAGATCCAAATTCGAAAGCAGCTGCACCTGGTAAAATGTTAGGCAGCGGAGGTCCGGGTTATACCATTCCGGCTGAGTTCAATCCTCAGTTTATACATAAAAAAGGAGCCATTGCAGCAGCAAGGACTGGCGATCAGGTGAATCCAAAAAAGGAATCTTCGGGTTCCCAATTTTATATAGTTCAGGGAGCTTTGCAGACCGATCAGAACCTGAATATGGTTGAAGATCGAAAAGGCATTAAATACAGCGAAGCGCAAAGGAATATTTATAAAACACTGGGAGGAACTCCCTTTCTGGATATGGAATACACCGTTTTTGGTGAAATTATTGAAGGGCTGGATATCGTTGATAAAATTGCCTCGGTTAAAACAGAACGAGGCGACAGACCCTCTGAAGACGTTAAAATGGTCATCAAAGCCCTGCACTGACAGAATAAAGAGCTGTTATAAATTCGGAACAGCCGTCTGACAGGTATAACATTTGCTTTATTATTGAAAAAATGGCTTGAATTGGCCAGGAAATGAGCATATGTGATTCCACTTTACATTGCTCTGAAAGAAATTTAGTGACTGCAAGCAATTGCATCATTGCTTGTTTTTTTTGTGAGGTATCTGGTGGATGATTTTAACCGCAAGCAATAAATTGAATGGAAGGAACTTTTAATGAAACCGAATTATAAGTGGATTTTTATCGAAGACAAGCATCGCACTATAAAGGAAATGCCTTTCGAACACGCAGAGCGCAATAAAACAGAATTTAGATATTGAAATACCGGATCATACTTTTAACATCCTTATCTTCTCTGAGTTCAGGTAAAATTTCGAACAGGATTTCGTGAAGATTTGGATTTTCTGAAAGGGCTTCCTCCAGGCATTCTATCGCGTTTTCCCTGCAATCATTCATAAAATAAAATGCGGATTTGCAATAAAGCAAATCTGCCCCAAAACTATATTTATCAGAACGATTAAGGAATTTTTCGGCTTTGATAAGTTCTTTTCTTTTTAATAAGAAAGAAATAAGCATAGACCAATACTGGCTTTGCTCCATTCCATAACTGGCAGCTTTTTTATAATGCGTTTCTGCTTTTTTAAAATTCCCGAGATTTTCATATGCTTTTGCGAGACCCGCCTGAAATTCTTCTCTTTGCTCATCGAGGTCCAGCGCATTGAGATAATATTTGATTGCTTTTGGATAGTTGCCTTCGTATGAAAAACATTCAGCCAGGTAGAAAAATATTTCTTCGTTGTAAGGATCGTGATAAACAGCTTTCTGCAATTTATGCTTCGCTTCCTTGTGTCTGTTGAGCTTTATCAGGCATTCTGCAATATAAACGACCAGCTCTCCATCAGGACCAAAAATATCATTAGCATCACTATAACACTGAAGTGCTTTTTCATATCGATTAATTTGGAGGCAAAGCTCGGCACAATCCAGATAGCCTTGTTCAAATTGCGAATTAATGAGAAATGAATATTCAAGGGCATCTACTGCAGATTCGTATTCGCCGATGCAGGAATAAGCATGGCCAAGATTGTACCAGGCCAAATAAGAGTATGGATTTTTATCTATTATATCCTGGTGAAGACGAATGCTCTCTTCGTATTTCTTCGAAAACTCAACGCTTACCCAGATTTGTTCAAGAGCTTCGTGATTGTTAGGATTAAGTATGAGCGCTTCTCTCAGCGTATCGAACATTTTATTAAAATCTTTCATGGTTTCGTAGATAAATGCTTCAACCAATAATAAATCAGGTAAATCGGCTTTTTGAATTCTGCATTTCAAATCCATGATGATTTTCAGACTTTCATCAAACTGTTGGATCAAGGCACTGGCCCGTGCTTTCAGAAATTGGATCTCAGGATTCATTGGAGAAATTGCATACGCCTGATCAAGAACGTCAAGGGCAAGCATGGCCTGTTGGGAAGCCATCAGCAATTTAGCTTTCAATAAATAAAAATCCTGTTTGTACTTGTATAAGTGAAGGGCCTGGTCGGTGAGGTTTAGGGCTTTGTCAAATTGAAACTGTCTTTCATAGTGTTGAATAAGCCTTATGTAATAAGACTCTTCGCAATACTCGCGATTAATGAGTTGACCTTGTTCCTCAAATTCAGTAATGAGTTTTGAAAGAATGTGATCCGGCTTCGTCCTTTTCGGCATATCTTCCCAGGGATTATTAAATGCGCTGTAAAAGTAACATTATTATCCAGAAATGCTTCTTTGCTTCATTCTTTTTTTAGCGCAGAGAGTTCGTATGATAAAAGCGTATATTTGATGAAAAGTCAGAATTACAATTTCTTACACTTTACCCAATATACGCATGTGTAAATTAGAATTTTGTAACTCGTTAATTCTCACTTGTTAACTCGTTTCTTGCCTTTTTTTAAAAAATTCTAAATTTTTTTTCCCGGAAAGGAATAATCCGGTAAAAATGAGGATCCCTGACAGGAGGTAATTCCATTTCCATTGGTCTTTCCCCGTCCATAATGCGAAGGCTGTACCAATAAGAGGCTGCAGATAAATGTATATACTCACCAACGAAGGATCAGTGTGTTTAAGCGCATAAGCATTGAGTAAATAGGCTCCGAATGTAGTTGCCAGGAGTACAAATGCAAATGCAAGCCATTCCTCGCTCCCAAATTCCTGAAATTGCACAGTCAATAATTCGTTGTATGCAAAAATTCCTACCGGTAGAACAGAAAAAGTAAATAAGGATGTAAGAATGTGAAATGGACCATATTTGGCAATTAATGGAGGAACCTTGACCAGGTAATATCCATATAACAAAGCATTAAAAAATACCATGAGGTCGCCCAAAAGGCTTGAATTTGTATTTTTATTGCCTACAGAACTGAGAATGAGAGAAACAACTCCTGCCAAACCGATCAAACAAGCAAACCATTGTCTTGAATTGAGTTTTTCTCCTAACCAGACTTTGATGATCAGGACCAGGAGTGGTGTGCACACCATCAATAAAGCAGCATGAACAGGGGAGGTGTTTTTCAGACCATTGAAAAATAACAACTGGTTGCCCAACACCCCTGATATGCCACAAATTATTAATGGAACCAGGTCTTTCTTTTCATAAATAAAAAGCGTTCTTGTAATGCATAAAAAAAGGAGGGCTGTCGAAAAAATTCTAAAGAAAACAAAAGCATTTGGGCCTAAATATCCCGGATCGAGGATCATTTTCGCAATGCTGTAATTTGCCCCATAAATTAATGCGACAGCAAAGAGTGCAAGGTGGCTATATAAACGGTGATTCAATTCGGGGCAAATCTATTGAGAATATGAATATTGAGGATGTAAGTTGCGGGCAGACTTTTGGCGTAAAATCACGTAAAGGGCGAAACATATAGAAGTGTATGCGGAATTCTTTGGGGTGTATGATGATCTGAATCTTAGCAAAATAAACAACTGCGATAGGTTTAAAAAATGATGATCGTTGTTGAATAAAAACATCGCCACATTGAAGCAGGCCTTGCAGAACTGTTCAATGAATTCAATATCTTGCATCCTGATTTCAGAATACCCATGTTTAACTATCTCGACGAACTCAATGAAGTCCAACGCCAGGCAGTAACACAGATCGACGGACCGGTTATGGTCATAGCTGGTCCTGGTTCAGGAAAAACCAGGGTGCTGACTTTCAGATTGGCTTATCTGATTGAACAAGGCATTCCTCCGCATCAAATTCTCGCGCTCACCTTTACCAACAAAGCGGCCAAAGAAATGACAGAGCGGATTAGCCATTTGGCAGGAACTGCTGTTAAAAAAGTCTGGTGTGGCACTTTTCACTCGATTTTTGCAAGGATCCTGAGGGTTGAGGCTTCAAAAATTGGCTATCCACCAAACTTTTCGATCTACGATACCGACGATACGAGAAGCGTGGTTGCAGAAATCATCAAAGAACTCGATCTGAACCCCAAGAGCTACAATGCAAATACCATCAGGACCAGGATCTCATCCGCCAAGTCCAATCTTATTACTCCGGTCATGTATGAGAAGAATGGTGAATTGCGCGATCAGGATCGGGAAAACAACATGCCTGAAACCTGGGTGATTTATAGAAAATATGTTCTGAAATGTACACAGGCGGGCGCTATGGATTTTGACGATCTTCTGTTGCAGTTGTATCGATTGTTTCAGGAGAATCCTGAAAATGTATTGGAAAAATACCGGAAATTTTTCAGATACATTTTAGTCGATGAATTTCAGGATACCAATTACCTGCAGTATGCCATTATAAAGAAATTAGTGGTTTACGAAAACAGCCCCAGGAATATTTGCATTGTTGGTGATGATGCCCAAAGTATTTATTCCTTCAGAGGGGCCACGATTAAAAATATACTGGACTTTAAAAAAGATTTCCCGGAGACAAAAATTTTCAAACTCGAACAAAATTACCGGAGTACACCGCATATTGTCCAGGCCGCAAACGATGTGATTACCAGGAATGCAAATCAGATCCAAAAAGAAATCTGGACAGAAAAGGAAAGCGGCAATAAAATAAAACTGGTCAAGTGCACTACTGATATTGAAGAAGGCAGGAAAACAGCGGATTACATACTCGAGTTAAAAAACCGGTACCATCTTAAAAATAACAGTATAGCTATTTTGTACCGCACAAATGCGCAATCGAGGATTTTTGAAGAACAACTCAGAAGATACAACATCCCATATAAAATTTATGGTGGGATGTCGTTTTACCAACGCAAGGAAATCAAGGATTTTATTGCTTATTTGAGGCTGGTTGTGAACCCTCTCGATGCGGAAGCTTTCAAAAGAGTGATCAATTAT
Organism: Saprospiraceae bacterium; assembly: GCA_016716185.1. NCBI lineage: Bacteria > Pseudomonadati > Bacteroidota > Saprospiria > Saprospirales > Saprospiraceae > Saprospiraceae bacterium. Next base: position 275,885 of record JADJWV010000002.1, read on the forward strand.
CCTAAAAGGGGACTGGGCAACACAACTCTGGATAAGCTTTTGCAATTTGCAAATGAAAAGCCATGCAGCTTGTGGGATGCAGTCGATGAATTGGATGTTTCGGCAAAAACCAAACAAACACTCCGGCAATTTAAATTGCAAATACTTGAGGCACAGTCATACGCCAGAAATGCCGATGCTTATCAGACGGCTTTGTACATTTTTAAAATTTCAGGCCTTTCTTCGGAACTGAAATCTGATATGAGCAATGAGGGTATGCAGCGACTTGAAAATGTCATGTCCTTACTGGATGGTATCAAATCATTTACTGAACAGGACGAACTTGAAGAACAAACCGGAGAAAATCATAATCTGGCTTCCTTTCTGCAGTCTATTTCGCTGATCTCCGATCTTGATGAACATTCAGAAGAGAACGACTACATCACCCTGATGTCTGTGCACTCGGCTAAAGGGCTGGAATTCGATGCGGTCCTCGTTGTCGGACTGGAAGAAAATTTATTTCCCAGTTATATGTCCATGAAAGATCAGGACCAGATCGACGAAGAGCGCAGGTTGTTTTATGTAGCCATTACGCGTGCCCGGCATCATTTGGTTTTGAGTTATGCTCAAAACCGCTATTTATTTGGCAATTTAAGAATTTGCGCCCCAAGCAGATTTATTGAGGAAATTGATCCAGAAAGATTGGAAATGGATAAATCGGTAAAAGGAGTATTTGACCTGACCAGTGAAACAAATACGTTCAGACAGAAATGGGTAGCAACCAAACCAAAATTTTCGCAGGAAATCATGGGTAATTTTATTCCCAGTCCTTCAGAAACAATTCAATCAGGAATGGTGGTGTTACATCAAAAATTCGGCCGCGGCAAAATTATCCAAATTGAAGGAAGCAGAGACAATAGAGTGGCAACCATACTTTTTCAGGAAATCGACAACCCGCAGCGCAAGATCATATTAAAGTACGCTAAGCTACTGATTGTTCCGTGAAACGGTAGACCTTGTTTTTGAATATTTTCACTTTCAATGTAAATGAAAGTTCGACACATCACTCTTAGTTTCGGGAATTAAATTAGTTTATTAAATGTTCATGATGTTTTTTGCAGCAAAGAAATTGCTTAAAGGCTCTCTCGTACATAAACTTACCAGTTTTGACATTCTTTGAACTTTCCACCTTGCTCTGTTGATATTTCACCCCATCGGTGCTGGATTTAGAGCAAGTTTATGTTCCTAAAAGCGTTATGCCATTCTCCATTCTCCATTCTCTATTCTTTATTCTTCCTTCTCTACAAATAACTCAACCACCACTTATCCCTGTTGTTCGATTTATATCGATCATACCAATGGCAGATAGGATATAAAAGCATTAAAACAAAAATCCAAACCCCATAAACACCCAGTAAAGACAATCCTTCTCCGGGAACTACAAACAGAAATGGCAATTTTTGTGCCCCATCAATTGCTTCCTGGAAACTGTGCCCTCTTATAAAAAAGGAAATCACCGCCAATCCATGGATAATGTAGATATGAATGATGTAATAAAAAAATGCAGTCCTTCCAAAGATGCTCAGATTCCGGGTCAATGCGTTGTCTGTTTTTTCAACTGCAGCCAGAGCGATCAATGTGGGTCCGATCATGATACACAAATACAACAAACTGGGTGGGTATTTGTCGACATGCAGAAAGGATAGAAAAGTTAACCATCCATTCGATTGAACTTGCCAATCTACAGGGTCGCCGTATATATTGGTGAATCTTAATAAGGCAAAAAACAACAATAAACCAAGGCCTGCATTGATTAAAATTTTATTCCTGCGAGTCTCTGAAAATTCCGGATGAAATAATTTTCCGGCAGCATATCCCAATAACATCAATCCTGTCCAGGCGACAAACGGGTAAACGAGCAAAGCAAAATGCCCCGATGCAAAGGCATATGTTTTAAAATGGCCACTATGGAAGAAATCCCACCAAAAATTTGGGGTAAAGCCAGGTCTGGCTTCAATAAAGTCGAGCAAATTGTGGAAAAGAACAATGGTCAGTCCCAAGCCAAACAATAGAGCCATCGGTACTTTAAATCGTATACACAATCCAAGAATGACCATACTTATTCCAAGAGTCCAGATCACCTGAAATGGAATAAGATTGTAAAACGGATTGAAAGTCCAGGCCAGCGATATGATGAAAAATTCAGCAAATATCAACCAAAGCCCTCGTTTGATGACAAATGCCGATAATTCCAATTCAGTTTTTCTCAAACTTTGAAGGTAGATGGATACTCCAGATAAAAACACGAATACCGGAGCACAAAAATGAGTGATCCATCTTGTAAAATAGAGAGCAGTTGTAGTGGTTTGCAGATTCAGGGGATCATCTGTAAATGCTTCAATATGAAAATAATCGCGAACGTGGTCCAATGCCATGATGACCATGGCCAGGCCTCGCAATATGTCGATGGATTGGATCCTCTTTCGGGTAATCGATTCAGCGTTTGACATATAAATAAAATAACAGATTAAACTTGTCTCCAAAAGTAACAAATTAAATTACAAACCAACTATAAATGGCATAACGCTCATGGGGCACAACAATTTACTTTTCATAAATGGCCGGTCTGGTGGCTAAATTCTTTTTCAAAAATTGTTTTTCGAATGGAGATCCCGAAAATCTAAAATGATTCGGCAAGCTAAACTTTACTTGTGCAAGAACCCCAAACAGACGTTAGTATTTCTTCGGGGACAGGATTCAGGAAATATTATATGCAGTACAAGATTTCAATACCTCAAAAAAATTATGTTAATATTTTAAGCATTCTTAAAATGGAAGGGTGCCATTGGATTTTTTTTGCATCTTTGATATCTTATATTGACCATATGAATGTAAAAAAACCGGGTACCATTGAGAAATTTCTAAGCATCGTTGAACGTATTGGAAACGCCCTGCCACATCCTGCAACTTTATTCGCCATATTGGCTTTTATAGTGCTGCTCCTCAGCGGGATTTTGCATTGGATCGGTCTATCAGTGCTTCATCCGGGTACAGGTTCAGTAGTTAATGTGGTGAATCTTTTTTCAGTCGAAGGATTTCATAAAATCATTACTAACCTCATAACCAATTTTACTGGTTTTGCACCATTGGGCACTGTTTTGGTTGCTTTGTTAGGAATTGGGATTGCCGAAGGATTGGGATTGATAAGTGCAGGCTTAAGGCTTGTGGTATTAAAGTCTCCTCCAAGATTATTGACAGCCGTCATCGTTTTTTGCGGCGTAATAAGCAATACTGCCAGTGAAGTCGGTTACGTGCTCTTGGTGCCTTTGTCGGCAATTATTTTTCATGCCGTTGGAAGGCACCCGCTTGCCGGATTAGCCGCAGCCTTTGCAGGTGTTTCAGGAGGCTACAGTGCCAATCTCCTGTTGGGCACAGTTGATCCTTTGCTTGCCGGTTTGTCTCAGGAAGCTGCAAGAATTATTCAACCGGATTACACGGTCAACCCCATGTGTAATTATTACTTTATGGTTGCGTCCACTTTTCTTTTGACAATATTAGGGACTTGGGTGACTGAGAGAATCGTTGAACCCAGATTGGGGAAATACGACGGAGATGCACAAGCAGAAGAAATAAAACCTTTAAATCCGGACGAAAAACGTGGTTTAAAATTTACATTATTGGCGCTGATTTTATTTTCTGCATTTATAGTTGGTGGTTTATTGCCGGAGCATGGATATCTGAGAAATCCGGAGACGGGAGAAATTTTAAAGTCACCGTTTATGTCCGGAATAGTGGCCCTGCTTTTCTTTGGTGCGGCACTTTTAGGCATTGCTTATGGCATTGGCGCAAAGGTCATTAAATCAGATGCTGATGTGATGAAAGGGATGGCTAAAAGTATGGAAACGTTGGGTTCATACATCGTGCTGGTGTTTTTTGCAGCGCAGTTTGTTGCTTTTTTTAATTGGTCGAATATTGGCGTGGTCATTGCGGTAAAAGGAGCAGAATTGTTAAAAGCATCCGGATTTGGTCCAATCCCCCTCATGATCACTTTCATTGTTGTTTCTTCCATGATCAATCTGATCATGGGTAGTGCTTCGGCAAAATGGGCAATCATGGCGCCTGTATTTATTCCGATGTTCATGCTGTTGGGTTATTCTCCGGAATTTACTCAGGTAGCTTACAGGATTGGCGACAGCGTAACCAACATCATATCGCCAATGATGTCTTATTTTGCCCTGATTGTTGCTTTTATTCAACGATATCAAAAACAAGCCGGAATCGGCACTGTGGTGGCCACTATGTTGCCATATTCAGTTGTATTTCTGATTGGGTGGATCTTATTTTTCATCATCTGGATACTTCTCGAAATCCCAATTGGTCCGGGAGCTTCCATGTATTTGAATAAATAATGAATATTATTAGAGTAAATTTTTTCAACAGAAGGAGATCTCCGGAATATTTTAAAAACAATGTAAATACAATCAATTTTCGAGCTTATCGTTTAATTGCACTGTGAAATTATATTCTGGATCGGGGCGCTGGAAGTCAATTTTAATTGTCATTGGCCTGGCTTTTGTACTCATGCCTTTGTTTTATTCCAATTATCTCGGTAATAAGCTGGCAGATCTCGAGCTTAAGAAAATCGAATTGTTTGAAAGAACTTTGGCCGAAATCACTAATACTTCCAACCTGGATGCAAGCGAAGATGTAAGTTACGAACTGGAAATGCTTCATACCATTATTGAAGACCTCCAATTGATAGTTATCAACAGAAATCAAAATATAGATCTTTACAACTATCCTGAAAAAACCGATACCCTCAAGGAATTGAATCAGTTGCGGGCTAATGGTCCCTCTCCGCTGATCTCTGACGATTACACCATTTATTATAAATATCCATTTACACTGACCCTGCTTCGTTATTTTCCTCTTGTCCAGTTTTTATTGTTGATGTTGTACGCAGCTTTTGGCTACGCAGTTTTCAATGCGAGCCGGAGAGAAGAACAAAACCGGGTCTGGGTGGGTATGGCTAAAGAAACTGCACACCAACTGGGTACCCCGATTTCAGGAATGATTGGATGGCTCGAAGCTTTAAATATGAATCTGCCCGATGAAGAGTCTAAAAACATTCTTTCAGAAATGAATAAAGATGTTGAAAAGCTTCAATTGGTTGCAGACCGGTTTTCAAAAATTGGTTCGACACCTGAATTGGAAACTTTTGAATTGGATAAATTGCTTTGGGAAAGTATACATTATATTAAAGCAAGGGCTTCCAGGGAAATTGTTTTTTCATTGATGGACAATACCAATGGTCAATGCCATGCTTCTTTGAATGCAAACTTATTTTCCTGGGTTATCGAAAATATTTTGAGGAACTCATTAGATGCCATGGACAGCAAAGGAAATATCAGCGTGTCTATTCACCAGGATGGAAAATGGTTGAGCATCGATATCTCGGATACCGGAAAAGGAATCCGGACCACTAGAAAAAATGAAATTTTTAAACCAGGTTACACTACCAAGAAAAGAGGTTGGGGACTTGGGCTTTCCCTATCAAAGAGGATCATAGAAAATTATCACAATGGAAAAATATATGTAAAAGCCTCAGAACCAGGCAAAGGAACCATAATTTGTATTCAATTGCCAAGAATTTCTTAACAGGGCAAACGATACGTTAATCAACAAGGAGTACATTTACATTTCGTCTTACATTTGCAGACCGTATTAATTTAAACAGCAAACTATGAGCTTTTATGGGAAGATTTCAACCAAGTGCCCTTTAGAGCATTTCGGAATCCGCAACAACAACAATCAATATTGCAATCTGTCCCAGGCTGAATTGATCGAAGAAAGCCTCAAGCGCAAGCTTGGAGAATTAAGTGATCAGGGAGCTTTGTGTATTAAAACCGGAAAATTTACAGGCAGAAGCCCTGACGATAAATTTACTGTCGATGATGCTGTGAGTCATGATTCTGTCGACTGGAATAAATTTAATCAAGCTTTTCCAAAAGATAAATTCAACAAACTATTGGAGAAAGTTTGCAGGTATTTTGATGGCAAAGACATCTTTGTAAAAGATGCTTATGCCTGTGCGGATCCGAGATATCGGATCACCATCCGGGTATTTGCAGAATATCCCTGGAGTGCACAGTTCGCGGGGAATATGTTTATTAGACCAGACGAAACAGAACTTGAAGATTTCGATCCGGAATGGTGTATTTATTGTGCACCTGGATTTCAAGCCGACCCTTCCGAGGATGGAACCCGGCAACAAAACTTCTCAATAATTGATTTTGAATCCAAGAGGATATTAATTGGAGGTTCAGCTTATACAGGTGAGATCAAAAAATCGATTTTTACCATACTTAATTTTGTGCTCCCCTTTCAGAAAAACGTTCTTTCGATGCATTGCTCAGCCAATATCGGTAAGAAAGGAGATACAGCCATCTTCTTCGGACTATCTGGAACCGGAAAAACCACATTGTCTGCAGATCCGGATCGATTTTTAATCGGGGATGACGAACATGCTTGGTCAGATGAAGGTACTTTTAATTTTGAAGGTGGATGTTATGCTAAATGCATAGACCTTACCGAAGAAAAAGAACCAGATATATATCGGGCCATATGTTCAGGAGCCATATTGGAAAATATACAATTTTTTGAAGGAACCAACATTCCCGATTATTCCAACTCTAAAATAACAGAAAATACACGGGTATCTTATCCGATTGAACATATCAGGAATGCCGTAATTCCATCCATTGGAGGCCATCCCAGGAACATCTTCTTTTTAACATGTGATGCTTACGGCATTTTACCGCCTATCAGTAAATTGAATAAGGCTCAGGCAATGTACCACTATATTTCCGGTTATACGGCCAAAGTGGCTGGGACAGAAACCGGAGTAACAGAGCCCAAAGCCACCTTCTCAGCTTGTTTTGGTGCGCCCTTTTTACCCTTGCATCCAACTTTTTATGCAGAAATGCTCGGCCAACGTATTGAAAAATTCAATCCAAATATCTGGCTCGTAAACACGGGTTGGACCGGTGGGGCATATGGTACAGGATCGCGCATTAAACTGCCCTATACGAGAACATTGATCTCAGCCGCACTTAACGGCCAATTAGAGCAAATGGAATTTGCCCGGGATGAGGTTTTCGGATTGGAGTATCCAACTTCTTGCCCTGGAGTTCCCAGCGAAATCCTGAATCCACGAAACACCTGGCCTGATAAAAAATTATACGACCAAAAAGCATTTGCTTTGGCTGAGTTGTTCACCACCAATTTTGAAAAATACGAAAACAAAGCCAGTGAAGCGATCAGGGCTGCAGCTCCTAAACTCGTGACAGGAAGTAGCGTTTAGGTGCCGGTTGATGGCTTATAGATGATGGGTTTGAGTTGACATTTGGTGGAGAAGACTTAAGCACTAAAACCAATTTCAAATACTAACGATTGTTAGTATGCTCTCATTCTATTCATATGTCACCCCTACGGGGCTGGAATTTATGATATTTCCATTCCCTATTAATATGCCACCCCTACGGGGCTGGATTTAGATTAATCTAATATGCCTAAATGCTTTATGCATTCTCTATTTATATGTCGCCCCTACAGGGCTGGAATTTTAATATTTCAATTCCCTATTAATATGCCACCCCTACGGGGCTGGATTTAGATTAATCTAATAAGCCTAAATGCTTTATGCATTCTCTATTTATATGTCGCCCCTACGGGGCTGGAATTTCTATTCTGCATTATCCATTGCTCCTCGCTTTACGCTTATCGCTTTGAGCTTTTCGCTTTAAGCTTCAAGCTCCATAATAATCACTCTGCACTTTGCTCTATTGACATTCCACCCCTACGGGGCTGGATTTTTAATATTTCCATTCCCTATTAATATGCCACCCCTACGGGGCTGGATTTAGATTAATCTAATATGCCTAAATGCTTTATGCATTCTCTATTTATATGTCACCCCTACGGGGCTGGATTTTAATATTTCCATTCCCTATTAATATGCCACCCCTACGGGGCTGGATTTAGATTAATCTAATATGCCTAAATGCTTTATGCATTCTCTATTTATATGTCGCCCCTACGGGGCTGGAATTTTAATATTTCCATTCCCTATTAATATGCCACCCCTACGGGGCTGGATTTAGATTAATCTAATATGCCTAAATGCTTTATGCATTCTCTATTTATATGTCGCCCCTACGGGGCTGGAATCGCAGGGCACCCACCCGCTGGATTTTAATATTTCCATTCCCTATTAATATGCCACCCCTACGGGGCTGGATTTAGATTAATCTAATATGCCTAAATGCTTTATGCATTCTCTATTAATATGTCACCCCTACGGGGCTGGATTTTCTATTCTGCATTATCCATTGCTCCTCGCTTTCTGCTTATCGCTTTGCGCTTTAAGCTTCTTATCCATTCTCTATTTATATGTCGCCCCTACGGGGCTGGATTTTTAATATTTCCATTCTCTCCTCGCTTTCAGCTTTTCGCTTTCAGCTTCTTATCCATTCCCTATTGACATTCCACCCCTACGGGGCTGGATTTAGATCAAATTAATGTTCCTAAAAGCGTCTATTCACTATTCGCTATCCTCTTTTCTCAACCATTCCGCCTTGAGTCTTTTTGTTTTCCAGATCCTTTCTATTCCGGTTTCTCCGGCTTTTTATATTCCGGAAAGTCGATCATGGGCTTTTCTGGTCGAATCGAATCATAAGGGATCGTCAGACTGTCGTATTTTATTTTTTTGGAAAGCACGATGAGTATCGAATCGGCATATTGATCCAGTTGATCCTGGATGTACTTTTCACATTCTAAATTTTTATCTGTGTTGTATTGTGTAAGCAATGCAGAAAGTTTTTCTGCCACTAATTCTTCAGTGAGACTGTCCCGATCTTTACACGAGATCAGGATGCTGAGCATAAACATGACCAAGCATTTTAATTTCATAATCCCTCTTGCAATTTAATAATTTCTGATTTTCGCTGTCCTACAATGGAATCGAGTTTGTACTGAAGCGCTTGTTCCAATTTATACTTGCACAAAGAATCCAGTTTGAGTTCAAGATCGGGTTTTTGTAATTGAAAAATGCTATCGGCCTTGACACGTGATATTTTTTCTATTTCGGTTTTGTCTCCACCACAGGAAATAAAAAGCATAAGACCACTACAAAACCAAAGGAGTAAACACTTCATGAATGAATTCTTTTGCGTAACACAAAACTTTGCCCTAAATAAACTCTTCTTACGGTTTCATTAGCGGCTAATTCTTCAGCAGATCCGGACATGAGTATTTTACCATCCACAATAAGATAGGCCCTGTCTGTTATGGAGAGCGTTTCATGGACATTGTGGTCTGTAATCAGAATTCCAATATTTTTAAGTTTCAGATTGTCGATTATATTTTGAATGTCTTCAACAGCAATTGGATCAATTCCTGCAAAGGGCTCATCCAATAAAATAAATTTCGGATCCGATGCCAATGCTCTTGCAATTTCCGTCCTTCTGCGTTCTCCTCCACTCAACGAGTCGCCAGAATTTTTACGTACTCTGTTCAGGTTAAATTCTCCTAACAAACCTTCCAGTTTGTCTCTCTGTTCTGATTTACTGAGGTCCCGCATTTCAAGAATGGCTTTGATATTATCCTCCACGCTTAGTTTCCTGAATACAGAAGGTTCCTGAGGAAGATAACCCAATCCTTTGCGTGCACGTAGGTACATGGCATCGCGGGTGATCTCCTGATCATCGAGATAAACTGCGCCTGAATTGGGTGTGATAAATCCGACAATCATGTAGAAACTGGTCGTTTTTCCCGCACCATTCGGTCCAAGTAAACCCACGATTTCTCCCTGATTGACTTCGATGGAAACCCCATTGACAACAGTCCTTTGACCGTATATCTTAACCAGCTGATCCGTCCTTAATTTCATTTTATATTTTTATTTTAGCCTTAACTTCCCAATCAGCCCGAAGTTCAGGCAAATTAAAATACCATACGTCCTCTGCTTGCTTTTTATTTTTGAGATCCGATCCATCCCATTGGTTATTCTCATTGACATCGTGGATCACTCTTAACCTGTAGTTTCCGGGAGGCAGGTATTTAAATGTATGTTCGCCACCTGGGGGAAGCAATTGCAAAGGGGTTTCAGAAATTAAAATGTTGTTGCGAAGTAACTGGAAAAGCATTCGTCCGCCAGTTATAAGCGAATCTATTTGCAAATGCAAACTTGAATAGGAATTTAAAGGGGGACTGATGACCCTTAGGGTATCTGGTAAATTAAATTGACCAAAACAATTTTGTATTGCCCCGGCTTTCAATGTAATGGAAGTCTGCTGTCCAACAGGCCAATTGCCATAAATTAAAATTACTCTGGGGTCCGTTGAGTCTTTGTTGATTTTAAAATTTGAATGCAAACTATCGGTGCGAATAAAATCTGCCTCGGTAACTTCACGTACTGGAAATTCGCTTTTCAATTTTAAGGGTTCATCAGGAGCAATAGTAACGTTCGTTAGTTTAAAATGAAAACCCGTATCCTGTTGAGGTCTGATAAAGGGGTGAACAATAAAGGTATCCTTGTAATTCTCTACTTGAATGCTGAATTGCTGGTCTTTCTGAGTATAATTCCAGGCCAAAATACTATCTGCGCTCGAATGTACAATTACACTGTCATTGTCCGTATCCAATGCGATCCGGTCTTCGGATTTGCGCGATAAAACGATGGTGGTCATGCCAGGTTTGAGGATTTTCTCTTTGTGGTTCAATGTATTTTTTTGCAGACTCAGCTTAAGTAATACGTTTGTGACCGGCGCATCCGTTTGTAATTGGATAGGTGTATCCAAAAAGCCTATGGATTCGGTCGGCTGATCGAAATAATTGTTGCTGTTTTTATCAGCAAGAGCGTAGATGGTGTATACACCTGATTTGAGATGCTTTAATTCGAATTGACCGCCATCGTTTGTCCTGCTGAAATAATAGGGCTTACGTGTTCGGAAAACTGAATCTTCAGACTCAAGGTATAGACAAACAAGAATTTGTTTTTGAATTTCTCCGCTAAACGCATCAGTCACGTTACCACTTATACTTAAGGAGTCAATAAAATTTCCTGTGGAAAATACATATTGGATGTTCTGGGCAATATTGCCTTTGGTGATATCCCTGATTGCGGTACCAAGTTGTAGGATGTAAGTTGAATTGGAATCCAGATTTTCTTTTTCATCAAATTTTACAGTGAGCTTTTTACCACTCACTTTTACTTCCAGAGGATATACCGTTGATGGGGCAATCTGGATATTCCCAACAGGATTATCAAGCCGAAACCACTCATCAAATAAAAAGTTGATTTCGCGGCCTTTAAAATTTGTTTGGAGATTAGGACTGGATCCGGATATAACCCATTGTGGCGGGGCAAGATCGTCCGGTCCGCCTGTTATTCCCTGAATATTGGCACAGGAAAACCAACAACTGATAACCATTATACTAAACACTATTCTAATCCAGAACATGCTGCAAAATTAATCATGCAATCCATACATTGGATTGCTGTGCTATTTGGTATTGAACTATTTGTATGATTTCTCGCGAATTGGTTTTATGGATATTGGTATTGATCAAGTTCAACTGTCTTTTGATGGTACTTTATTATACAAATGAGGATGATTTGACAAGATTATTAATATTCAAGTGGTTTTCCTGACAAAAAGTTTTCTACTTCAAATTCCTTTTAATAGGGGAGTTCCAGTCCCTTAATTCGCTTTGATTTCAATGAGGGAAGCCCCAGTGAAAATTAGTTAAACTTTTCTGCCTTTCCAATTTATACTTACGGGAAGACATGAAATCAATCCAATACCGAGGTAATAGAAGTTATGGACGATCCAAACAGGAAGAAACCATTTTTTCCAATGATTTATTTGATACAGTTTAGTAGCATGGAATTGCAATATAAAATCCGAAATACATGGAATAATTAGAGTTGCAGTGGCAAGGATCCAACTCAGGTAAGTATCTGAATACAGGACTAAAGCCAGGCTAATGAACATGCCCGCGCGTTGAATCCATACAAAAGCCGACAAGAAACTTAACTTCAGATTTTTCATTAGTCTCAGTTTTCCAGCCCACCGGAGGCGTTGAGAAATAAGTGCTCTCCAACCCGGCAGAGCATGAGTTTCCACAAGTACATCGCTGCAAGGTGCAAAAGAAATTCCATCGGGATGATTCAACTTTATTTTTTCTATGAGAAAAATATCATCTCCCGAAGCGATTTCATAATTGTTATCGAAAGCACAGGAATGGAGAAATGCATCTTTGCGGTACGCGAGATTCGCGGCATTGCATAAATAATGAGTTCCGGCGTGTATTCCTGCGGCATTGATCAATCCATTACCTGAAAAATCAAGGGCCTGAAAATAATCTAAAAAGGATTGAGGATTATGAATCCCAACAGGACCACTCATCAGTTGAACCTTTGATTGTTCAAAATATGCCAATAGACCGCCCGCCCACTTTTCCTGAACCAGGCAATCGGCATCCGTAGTCAGTATAATTTCACCCTGGGCATGATTTATACCGTAGGCCAGAGCTTTTTTCTTGGAACCTTTGATAGTGGTTCTTTTGTAGACGCCCAGGCGCATGAGTTTAAATTGGGGATGTTCCAGATCTTTCAAAACATCGTAAGTGTCATCCTCTGATTGATCATCAACCACAATGACTTCCGGAGGAATTTGCAAATCCTTTTGCCGCAGGCAGGACTGAACACATGATAATATGTTTTCTTCCTCATTTCTTGCGGGAATGATGATGGAGCAGGTAAGTTTTTGGAATTTTTCCGGACCCGTTTCTTTTAGCAATTTCTTCCAGTGATGAATAAAATAGCCGATAACTGCAGCATATACAGAACTAATTCCTAAAAAAAATATTGAGAAGAACAGCATGCAGACTTATTCGAAAAGGTCGTCGTAACGATGGTCTGTTTCTGCCTTACGCAGCCGATTGGGATTGGATTTGTTCGGTTGGGATTCAACTTCTTCATAACTGGTGTAGGCATCATTGGAGAGGGCTGAATTATGTTCCTGGCTCAATTTTCCAAACTTTTTGAAAATCCATGATTTTAACAAAAGACCAATAAGAACAAAGGGAAGCCCCAGCAGATTGACCAAAGCTCCAGCCAGGCCTGCCAGGATATTATTGGAGATTTGATCTCCAATACTTTTGAAATGAGCCCAAAAGACTTTTCTGTCGAAGATCAGCAATGCAAGTATCAATAATGGAACGATATACCAAAGCATTACGTAAAGCTGGAAAAACAAATAAAACATTAAAGCGATCAGTCCCAGGAAGAGAACACTCCCCAAAAGCCTTTCCCAATAGGACTTTCCGGATGAATAATGATATGTTTTAAATGTGCCCATCTATGCAGCAAATGTAATAAAAATACATTAAAGAAAATAATAATATGAATTAATTAACGAAACCGTAGTTTTATTTAGTTAACGACCGGTTGAAAGTATTTTTCAAACAGCTTTCTATAAAAACCATCGGGTTTTTGAATTAGTTCATCAGATTTTCCAAATTCTTTGATTTCTCCCTGTTCCAATGCCAATATCCAGTTTGCTTTCTGTATGGTCGAAAGTCTGTGCGCGATCACGATGGCACTCCTGCCGCGGATGAGTTTTTCAAGAGCTTGTTGAATTATCGATTCTGTTTCGGTATCCAAAGAGCTGGTGGCTTCATCGAGAATGAGCAGGTCGGGGTCTGTTAATAGCGCTCTGACAAAAGAAATCAATTGTCTTTGTCCGCTGGAAAGATTGATCCCTCTCTCTGAAAGCACATAATCGTAATTGCCGGGTAAAGCCATGATATATGGATGTGCGCCAATTTTCTGACTGGCTTCGACAACTTTTTCAAAAGGGATGTCTTTATTTTTTAATGTTAAATTTTCGAATACGGTTCCCTGAAAGAGGAATAAGTCCTGAAGGACTACGGCTATTTTGCTTCGCAAATAATTCAACTCGTAATCGCGGATATCTCTTCCGTTTATAGTGACACTTCCATGACTCACCTCGTATAAACGATTGATCAGACTGATCAGCGTCGTTTTTCCGGAGCCGGTTGTACCCACCACTGCCATCATTTCGCCCTGTTTAAGTTTAAATGAAATGTCTTTGAGGATGGGACTGTTTTCGTTATAAGCAAAGCTGACCTGTTTAAATTCGAGATCTCCTTTCAGTCCGCCCGCTTGAATTTTCCCGGAATTCTCCTGTGTATCCTGGTTATCCATAAGATCCAGCACCCTCGATGCTGCAAGCAACCCCATTTGCAAGGTATTAAATTTATCGGCCAATGTCCGCACAGGCTGAAACAATCTGGTTAAATACATCGGAAAAGCAACCAGCTGGCCAAGAGTCACAACCCCTTCCAGGACACCCTGCGCACCCCACCAAACCATAAATCCCAGGGAAGCTGCAGAAATGATCTCCACAACAGGAAAAAACACGGCATAATAAAAGATGCCGTCTAGATTAGCCTGGGTGTATGCATGGTTTATGTTTTTAAATTTCTGGAAAACTCGTTGTTCTGCAGTAAAAATTTGTACGGTCTTCATTCCGCTGAGATGTTCTTGCAGAAACGCATTCATGCGTGCAACTTCATTTCTTACACGTTGGAATGATGCCTTGACCTTTTCTTTAAAAATATAACCGGCAACCAACAATAATGGAAAACTTACCAGGCAAATTAAAGTGAGTTTTACACTGGTGTAAAACATCAAAGCCAAAACAGTAACCAACGCCAGGATGTCGGCAATGATAGTTATCAGGCCTTCCGCAAATACAGAATTTACGGTTTCGAGATCATTAATGACACGGGTCGTATTGGTTCCAACAGGGGTGCGGTCAAAATAGCTTAATCTCAGCGATAACAAATGGTTGTATATGCGTTTTCGCAAATCCAGGATGATGTTTTGTCCAAGGATGTTGGTCATCATCGAAAATGCATAGCGGCATAATGATAGAAGAATTAAAACGATCAAATACAAACCAGCCAGGCTTTGCAAACCATCCAGGTCAGCAATGAGAATGTATTCATCGACCATCACATTTACCAAATAAGGCATCCAGGCATTCATTGGTGCCATCAATACAGCCAATATTGCGGAGCCCCACAGAAGCTTGCGGTATGGACTTGTAAATCCGAGTAATCTTTTTAAAACCTGGTAACCCGACACGGCTTAATTGCAAGAGGAAAATGTTTTCAGAGCATTCCTTCATCTGCAAAGCTAAAATATTTATCCTCCGTAACAATAAGATGGTCCAAAACATTCAATTCTAATTGTTGGCCGGCGGATTTCATCTTTCGGGTGAGTTCAATATCCTGCTGACTTGGCTGCAAGGATCCGGATGGGTGGTTGTGAGCCAGTATGAGTCCGGTGCATTTCCAGTCTAAAGCCCTTTGAAATATCAGTCTGGAATCGGCAACGGTGCCCGTGAGTCCACCTTTGCTGAAATTCTCAATAGCGACCAGTTTGTTTGCTCTGCTTAGAAACAAGACCCAGAATTCTTCGTGAACCAAATCTTCAATTTTCGTTTTGACCAACAGATAGGCATCCTTACTGGAAAGCACTTGTTTTTTTTCAAGGGCTTCGGCATGCTGACGCCGACGGCCTAATTCCAAAGCAGCCTCAATGATCATAGATTTGGCAGGTCCCAGCCCATGAATTTTACTCATTTTAAAATGATCCATTTTGCTCAATTCTATCAAATTGGAATTGCAGGTCTGAAGGATAAGCCTGGCCAATTCTAAAGCATCGTATTTCTTCGTCCCTGAACCCAAAAGAATGGCGAGCAGTTCGGCATTGCTCAATGCGGATTTGCCTTTCCGCATCAGTTTTTCACGCGGTCTGTCATCTTCAGCCCAATATTTAATAGGTAAATGTTCAGGGTATTTTTCTGCCATATTGAAAGGTATAGTTTTTTAAAGGCAATAAATGTAAATGGATCTGGGATCAACCTGTAAGTCAGGTAGTGAAAAATTCTTGGAGTATTTATTGAAAAAGGCCTATCGTTGATTGGAGTTGGCAACATTACCTTTTAACCTCATGCGACAACAGTGTTTTTGTATACAACGGCTTGCAGCATCCCGATCATCTTATTAGATTGGTTCTTATGGGAAGTCCGTTACAAATCGTAAGCCCTGGTTTGAAGTCAAAATATATACATTTTGGATCAGGATAAGCAAAATAAAAATGAAATCATCCGCATGAAATCAGGTTTTTTTATCAAACAAACTCAACCCGATCTGTGAAATTCTAAAAAATCAGCTCAAACTCTGTAATGTATTCATTCGATGTTGAAATTTATTTTTCTTGCGGTTGTAAGTCAGATCCAATGGACTCCCCGGGATGATGTGTGACGTCTGTTTAAATTTATGATATTTCAGATGGCTGAACCCAATTTGATCTTATTCAGATAAAATCAGATCTCATGTATTGAAAATGCTATGTTCACCTTAAACAGGATATATTTCACGATAGTATCTGACTCTTATTTTTAATTGGAGCTAAGCAGAATCGGGCTTTGATTTGAAATTGTGCCTTCAAATCATTTATCTTTGTATGATTATTCATGCCAACATCTACAAAACAACATAGTTTCCAGGATTTTCTTAGTTATTTTCCAATAGCAGAATTGCCATGTACACTGCAATACAACGACTTGCATAGTTATACAAAATCCAATGACCCACTTCCGGATAGTCTGCTGGTCCATTATCTTTTTCCTTATCTGGATTTTGAAGTAGATGAATTTACTGAATTTTTACCCTGCTTTCAAATCCAATATCGCGAAAATTGTTTTCAATTGGTGTTTTGGTCCGGGAGACTGATGCATTACTCATTTTACCTGATTACATTTGATCCTTCAGGCAACTTTGTAGCAATGACTGAAATTGCAGGCTTTTATTCTGAGCAGTCTGAAGTGTTTCAAAAAATGGCACATATTAATGAAGATTCTGAGATTTATATCGTAGAGACCAATCTTAGTAACGATGAACACAAAATTGTAACAGATCAAACAAAAAAATGGATGTTGAATATCTTGCCCGATGGCCAAATCCAAAAAATGGAAATTGAAGTTTAATTCATATTTTACCAACCAGTAATCATTCATTTCGGGAAAGAAAGATTTATTAATTATTCAGACTTACTTACCGGAATGGATTTCTTAACACCTCTCCATGAATTTCAAAAAAAAGAAGAAAATAAGTTCTAAAAAATCTACGGGTTCGCCTGCAAATAAGTTGCGTGAAAGCATTCTTGCTTTTTTTTATAAACATCGTACCAAAAAATACACAGCATTTCAAATCCTGAAAAAACTCAAAGCAAAAGATGCAGAACTGCTAATCCGTCAATTGGAGCTGTTGTGTGAGAAAAAAGTATTGTCCAAATCTTCCAGTCAAAAGTATGCGCTGAAAACTTCGGTTGCCGGTTCTTCAAGCTCAAGCCTGAGCGAGGGATATGTGGATTTGGCAAAGGCTGGTTTCGGTTACGTTATTTGCGACAAAGGCACAGGCGATATTTATGTTTCACAAAAAAACCTGCTGGGTGCCGACGATGGAGATTTGGTAAGTGTTGAACTTTTACAAGCAAAAGGGAGAAGGCCCGAAGGTCGTGTGGTTAAAATTTTGCGACGGGCACGAACACAGGTCGTGGGAATTGCGCGGTTTTTCAACCATCATAAGGTTGCTTTTGCCCAAAGTGGCAGAAGGATTTACGAAGTTCTGATTCAAATACCCGAGCATCTCGTCGTGGAAGAATACGACAGGGTGGTTATTCAGATTACCCATTACAAAGAGCGTCCAAAGGATTTACTGAAAGGCGTAGTGATTCAAAATCTGGGCCGCGAATCATCCATCGACGTCGAAATGCAGAGCATACTCGCCGACAAAGGATTTCCACTCGATTGGAATTTGAAAATTCTGGATCAGGTTCAAAAAATATCTACTAAAATTGAATTGTTACCGGGAAGAAGAGACATCAGAGCTTGGGACACATTTACTATTGATCCTTTTGATGCCAAAGACTTTGACGATGCGCTGTCGCTGCAAAAAAACGAAGATGGAATTTGGGAAATAGGTGTGCATATCGCTGATGTCAGCCATTATGTTGAGGAGGGGAGTGCGCTGGACCTCGAAGCGCGCTACAGAGGAAATTCAGTATATCTTGTAGATCGCGTTTTGCCAATGCTGCCGGAAAAACTATCAAACGAATTATGTTCGCTAAGGCCAAACGAAGACAAATATTGCTTTTCAATTGTTTTTTCAATGGACGAAGATTTTAAAATCATCAGACACTGGATCGGCAAAACAATCATTCACTCCAAAAGGCGATTCACTTATGAAGAAGCTCAGGAAATCATAGAAGGAAAAAAAGACAATTGGTCTCAAACCCTGCTTAAATTAAATACCGTTGCAAAGGATTTAAGAAAAAAAAGAATGCAGCAGGGAGCCATTGATTTTGATTCTGAAGAAATAAAATTCAGCCTGGATAAACTTGGATTTCCGGAAAAACTGCTTGTGAAGGAACGCAAAGAGGCAAACATGCTTGTCGAAGAATTCATGCTGCTGGCCAACAAATACGTGGCCGCATACATTTCAAAAAAGCAAAAAAATCAACTACCGATTCCTTTTGTATACAGAATCCACGATAACCCGGATCCCGAGAAACTTGAAATGTTCCAAACTTTTGCAAAAGAACTTGGCATATTGCTCGATTTTAGTACACCAAAACGCATATCCATTTCACTCAACAAACTCAGTGAGCTGGCCTCGAAAGATCCCAAGTTTAAAGTGCTTCAGCCTTTGGCCATCAGGGCGATGGCAAAAGCAGCTTACAGTACCGACAATATCGGACATTATGGTCTTGCCTTTCCGGATTATGCGCATTTTACTTCTCCCATCAGAAGATATGCGGATTTGCTGGTGCATAGGATCCTGTACGCAAATCTGGATGGTGTTTTTAGGGTTGATCCCAAAAATCTCGAAAGAATTTGTCTGCATATTTCCAATCAGGAAAGGAAAGCCATGGAAGCTGAACGCGAGTCAGACCGATATTTCCAGGTGCTTTTTATGAAATCTAAAGTCGGAGAAGAATTTACCGGCAGGGTTGTTGGAATGAGCGAAAGAGGATTATTCATCGAATTGGGTGAGACCAAATGCGAGGGATTTCTGCCTTATGATCAACTTGGAGAAGGAATCGGGCTCCACAGCAGCCGGCTTCATGCTTATTCAGAACAAAGTATCAAAAAATGGACCTTCGGTGATTCTATCCGGGTAAAACTTGAAGATGCAGATCTGGATCAGAAGGAATTGGTGCTTAGCACTTCCGTCTAAAGTTTTGGTTTTCAATTATTTGTCATCTAAATTGGCTGGAATCCCCTTTTTCCTTTTAATTTTCTTACCTTTGCACTCCATTTTTGAAAGCTAATGGTATTATAAGTATGAGTAAAACCAGGATTCTTTTCATAACCCAGGAGATGGAGCCCTATCTCGATCTCTCCGGAATCGGTTCTTTAATTCAAAAATTGCCAGCGTATGCACAGGACAGTGGAATGGAAATCCGGATCCTGATGCCAAGATTTGGAACGATTAACGAAAGAAGACACCGCCTGCATGAGGTAGTCAGGCTTTCCGGTATGAACATCATCATCAATGACGATGATTTTGCGTTGATTATCAAAGTCGCCTCTTTACCAGGGTCCAGAATTCAGGTTTATTTCCTGGATAACGATGAATTTTTCAAACGCAAAACTGTTTTTGAAGACGAATCCGGTAAATTATATGACGACAACCAGGATCGAATGATCTTTTTCTGTAAAGGGGCCCTTGAAACCGTCAAAAAATTTGGATGGCCACCCGATATTGTTCACTGCCATGGATGGATGACCAGTCTGATCCCATTTTATCTGAAGAGCAGTTATAAAAATGACCCTGTTTTTAAGCATTCGAAAGTGGTATTTTCGGTTTATGACCAGGAAATAGAAAGCAGTTTCACGGAAGATTTCTTAAAAAAGGCGGCGATCAATAATTTAAAACCCGAACAACTAACAGCATATAAAAATGGAACGGGAATCACACTCGATAAAGGTGCGATCCAGTATGCCGACGGACTGATTCAGGGAAGCCAAAATCTCAATGCCAATGTGATTTCCGCAATCCAGGCATCTGAAAAACCATTTATCAAAACGGAAGTTGAGGAATATTTACCTTCTTACGTCGATTTTTATAAGAATCTCGTTCAATAAGGCGTTACACTTAGAATTCTTCAATCAGATGAGCATTTTATCGAAGGGAAAATACTGGCTATTCGCACTGGGCAGTATGATCCTGTTGTATGGTTCCTGCAACGAATTTGATTCCTTCGGATCAGATATTCTGGATACAGGATGGCTGGAAGCGAAAGGCGATGAAATTTATGATTTTTCTATCGGACCTGCTGAACCGGATTCTATTGTCAGCTTTGCGGAACTTACCACCCTTGGTGCAGCGGGATTTCTAAATGCTGCTTTTCCTTTGGGTTCCATGAATGATCCTGTTTTCGGCCAATCATCAGCTGGTTTAGGAACGCAACTTCGATTTATCCCTACAAATAATCTGGATTTTTTACATAATGCGATTGATTCGATTGTGCTTTCATTGCGATTTGATACCAGCCTGTTTTACGGATCCTATGTGGACCCTATGAACATTTCAGTTTACAGGCTTTCAGAAGCATATGATCCACTAAAAACATACTACAGCACTTATACCTTGCCAGTTGATCAAAATACAAAATTAGGAGAAGTCAGAAATTATGAAGTCAATAAAAATGACAGCATAACCATCCGGGAGGATACCCTTGATAAAGTCTTGTTCCCTCAATTGAGAATTTCGATAGATACAGCAAAGTTTATGGGTATTTTGCGGACCTATCCGGATACCGTTTATTTTGTAAGTGATAGTTTTACCAAATTGTTTTTAGGCCTGGCCGTTATTTGTGAAAACGGCAATGGATATCTGTCTATATTGCCAGAACATGGTGATAGCAAACTTACTATCTATTATAAAGACACAACCCAGAGGCAAAGCAGAGTAGAACTTTTCATGAGCAATCTGGCTGTCAAAACACCTTATTATCAAAGAGATCCCGGGTCAACTGTAGTGAATCAGTTTTATAACGGAACCATCAGTGGCGATAGTCTGTTATTTATACAAGGTGCGGGTGGAAGAGATTTGCGCCTGAGAATGCCTTACCAAAATAAGTGGAATGGCAAATTCATCAATTATGCAGTTTTAAACTTTGAAGTGGCAGTTTTACCTGGTGACAATCTCGATTTATATAAATTGCCTGGTTTACTTCAGATTTTTGATATCAGTTCAGGTTCCAGGGTAGCCATAGATGATGTCATTTTGGGAACAGCCTCTCAAACTACATACAGACGTGTATTTGGTGGTTATCCTATAGTGGATTCAACTGGCAATCAGATCGTTTATCGGTACAAAATGAATTTAACCCGCCATTTTCAAAAAGCACTCCGAAAAAATGCGGATTTGGATTTGGTGATTTCTCCTTTTGCAAAACTTGAATCTCCGGCGAGATTGGTGTGGAATGGTCGAAACCTTCGCCCATCAGGGGCAAGATTGGAACTAACCTATTCAGAGTAAATTAAAAATACATTACATTTACACATAATATGTGTGGAATCATAGCATATCTTGGTCAAAAAAATGCCTATCCGGTTTTACTGGAAGGACTCAAACGACTGGAGTACAGAGGATATGATTCAGCAGGCATAGCTTTGCTCAATGGCAATCTGGATATCTTTAAAAAGAAAGGGAAAGTCCAGGAATTATGTGAATATACCGAAACTAAAAATCTTTTCGGAACAGTTGGCATGGGGCATACGCGTTGGGCCACACATGGAAAACCAGATGATATTAATGCGCACCCGCATTTATCGGGCAATGGAAGTCTGGCGATCATCCACAATGGAATCATCGAAAATTATGCGACCCTGAAAGAAGCCCTGTCGCGGCTGGGGCACAAGTTTACCAGTGAAACCGATACCGAAGTCCTCATTCACCTGATTGAGGAAATTAAAAAAAGAGATGAGCTGCCCATTGAAGAGGCTGTACGTAAAGCGCTCAAAAAGGTAGTTGGTGCTTATGCCATTGTTGTCATGGATAAAGATGATCCGGGTAAATTGGTTGGAGCCCGCAAATCGAGCCCTCTGGTTATAGGTTTAGGCGAAGGGGAGAATTTTTTTGCTTCAGACGCTACTCCCATTATTCAATATACCAATAAAGTAGTTTACCTCAACGATGAGGAAATTGCTGTCCTGACCAGAGAGAAGGGTCTGGAGATTTCAACCATTTCAAATGAAGAAGTACAGGAGCCACTAATCCAGGAGCTCGATATGAGTATGGATCAATTGGAAAAAGGGGGGTATGAACATTTCATGTTGAAAGAAATCAACCAGCAACCCCAAACCATTTCCGATTGTATGCGCGGAAGACTCAATGCCACGGAGGGCTGGGCAAAGCTGGGTGGTATGGAAGAGCACATCAATCGCATCTTAAAAGCGAATCGCATCATCATCGCAGCTTGTGGTACATCCTGGCATAGTGCCCTCATTGGTGAATATCTGATCGAAGACCTGGCCAGAATTCCGGTCGAAGTGGAATATGCATCGGAATTCAGATACCGGAATCCTATACTTACAGAAAACGATGTAGTACTTGTTCTTTCTCAGTCTGGAGAAACGGCAGATACACTCGCAGCAGCAGAATTGGCGAAAGAAAAAGGGGCCTTGGTCTATGGGATTGTCAATGTAGTGGGGTCGTCAATAGCTCGGATGACCCATGCAGGTTCCTACATCCATTGTGGCCCCGAAATCGGAGTTGCTTCCACAAAAGCATTCACCGGTCAGGTCACGCTTTTGACCTTGATGTCTCTGGTATTGGGACATCGCAATGGTTCCCTCTCCAATTCATACTATCATCAACTTATAGCAGAACTGGCAAGCATTCCGGATAAAGTTGGAAAAGTACTGCTGCTTAATGAACAGATTAAGTATTTGGCAAAGGAAATCCAACAAAACAACAATGCACTTTATTTAGGCAGGGGATACAATTTTCCCGTTGCACTGGAGGGAGCCCTGAAGCTCAAAGAGATTTCATACATCCACGCAGAGGGTTATCCTGCAGCCGAAATGAAGCACGGACCAATTGCATTGATCGATGAAAATATGCCCGTCATTGTCATCGCAACCAATGTAAGTTCCTATGAAAAAATTATTTCCAACATCCAGGAAGTCAAAGCAAGGAAAGGCATTGTCATTGCAATCGTTACGGAAGGAGATAAAGAAATCAAAAAAATTGCCGACCATTGTATTGAAATTCCATCAACGATAGATCCCTTGACACCTCTGCTTAGTGTGATACCTCTTCAATTGTTGTCTTATCACATTGCTGTATTGAGGGAATGCGATGTGGATCAACCAAGAAATTTAGCAAAATCTGTTACCGTAGAATAAATTTATGAATCGATTCGAAGACGTTCAATTCAGTTACAACACTTCACAAGTAGAACTGATCATGCCAGAATACGGCAGAAATATTCAAGACATGATCCTTCATTGTAAGTCTATCGAAAATCCTGTATACAGGCAGCATTTCGCTGAAGCCGTGATAGACCTCATGCATATCATAACCCCTTACAATAAAAATATGGATGAGCACCGCACAAAACTGTGGCACCATTTTTTTAGGATTGCCGGTTATGATATCGATGTCATACCGACCAGCGGAATTAAACCAACATCCGATGATGACAAACTGAATCCTTCTAAAATCGAATACCCGGGGGGTACTGACAAATACAGACATTACGGAAATTATGTCAACCAACTCATCAAAAAAGCCATAGAACTGGAACCAGGGCCCAAGCGCGATGCATTCTCACACATCATTGGGTCTTACATGAAAATGGCTTTTAAAAACTGGAATAAAGAACATTATGTGAGCGATGATCTTATTAAAAACGACCTGATTGTGATGTCCGGCGGACAATTAAAACTCGATGACGATGTACA